>JAGACB010000170.1 GCA_017614345.1 Lachnospiraceae bacterium | reverse complement strand
CGCTGACAATGTTCTTGTTCTCGATCTTCCCAAGGTTCGTGAGGCAGCATCCCTTTGCTTCCTCGAAGCCGAAGAACTGCTTGCCGATAAACTCGGCGCTCTTGCTGACGAACTGACCCTTGGCAGCCATGAAAGCCGCATCCAGCACCTCCGGTGTCAAAGCGGCGTAGCACTGAAGGATCAGATACAGATCCTTAGGCGTTGCAACCGTCTTCTTCACCTTCTTGTGAACCTCCTTGGCGATCACGCCCACCTCTTTGGACGGATCCTTGATGGTGATACTGAAGGCGGTGGAATAATTTCCCAACGCTCCCTTATTGTAGAAGGGCAGGCTGTCACGAAGATCCTTGGCAATGATGATCTTGTCCGTCTGCTCGTCGTGATACATCCGGGCCATCAAAAGGTCATTAATGGAAACGTTCAGGGACTTGCTCTCATTGTCCAGCTTTGCAAGATCCTCGGCAGAAGCCCTTGTCATGCTGAACTTCACCACATCCTGCTTCACATATTTGTCCGCAAATTCGATATAACGCTGATAGGTCAGCGGAGTCTGATGCTCCATGGCCCAGTCTTTATTTGCCTTGTCTACCAGCTTCTTACTGAAGAAGGGCAGCCCGGAGTTCTTCGGCATATCCTCCACGGAAGAAATGAGCTTCTCCTCCGCAGACGGTCTGCGCTTGTTCTCTGCATAAAAATCCGCCAGTTCCTCAGCCAGATCAAGGGCGCCTCTTCCGTCCGCAAGCAGATGATGGAACACCATCAGGAAAATGGTCTTGTCCTCCGCCCTCCTTGCGATCACCTTCAGCATTCCGCTCTTTCTGACATCCCACTCGTAGCCGATCAGACGCTGATAAGTCTTCAACAGGGCCGGATCATCCAGGCCTGTCAAAGGCTCCTCATTGACCGCCAGCTCGATCTTGGAACCGGCCGTCAGATCATAATAGTAGCTGTTATCCTTTTCATCACACCAGATCACGGATCTCAAAAAAGGATGGTGCTCTGCCAGATCCTTGAACGCTTCCTTGATTCCTTCAGCGTCAAAGGCATGATCCACACACATCGCGATCCCAAAATTCATCCGCGGACACATCAGATGAGCCCGCTCGGTAAAAAGTTTTTCCATGATAGTTCCCCTCATTCGTCTCGGATTATCCTATTAAGCCCCCGCTCAGGAAAAATCCTAATGTCGATATTATACAACTATCGATCCGGTGAATCAACATAAAAAAGGTCAGGCCTATATGCGTACCTCATCCTCGGAATAACCCTTAGACTTCGGCACCCTCACCTTATTATTTCATTCGGATCACTTCCCGATATGCCTGATTCAGCGCAGTCCAGTCCTTGTTATGGTCATCCGCCAGTCGATCTGCGATCTCCTTCTGCCTTGCGATCTCGGATGCCAGAAAGTCCCGGATCACGGGGATCTGCGGATTCTCTTCCTTTTCCGTGGTCCGCTTCTTGATCTCCAGAAGTTCATCGATGCCGGCCCGCAATTCCGGGGACAGATCCAGCTTCAACAGATCCTCAAAGAGCACCGGCGGAGCCTCGTGGAACTGCTCAATATACTGCGCAGCAAGCAGTGGCCTGAGGGCATAGAAATACTTCTTGTAACGGACATTTTCCCCCTGAAGGTACTCCAAAAAAGTGTTGTTGGCCGTTCCGTAATAGTGGTACACCGCAGACTTCTCGGAGAAATACTGCCTTGAAACCTCGCTGATCTTAGCCCATTCCTCTGTGGTCCGATAGACCACGGGCGAAAGGCTCCACTCAAAGAGGGTTGCATTGCCCCTGGCAAACTGGCGCAGCGCCTTCTTCACGTCCCAGCCGTTGATGTCCAGCACCTCATCAAGCTGCCACTCGATCACATCCCGCGGATCCTCCAGGCACAGATAGTCCTCAAAGGGCCGCACATACACAAACCGCACATCATAGACACTGTCGGGAGAGGCAAAGCCCCAGGCCCGACTCCCGGACTCCACCGCATGAAGGATCTTCACGCCCTCCTTCTGCTCGATCTCGTCCAGCTTTTCGTTGATCTTTGCAATGATATCTTCCATTTTCCTTCACCTTCTTAACAAGCATATTCCGGACAGTCCCATACGCTTCAATTCACTGGCATTTACTCTCCGGCAATTTCGATCGCAGCCCGGTTCACACGCTCCACAAACCGCTCCACCGCCACCATATCCGGGGAATCCGGAAGTGTGGTCTTGGCCGCTGCCTCATCCATTTTCCTTTCGTATTCTTCCAAAAGCTCATAAAAATCCTTGGAAAATGTCCCATCCGCCAGCATGTAATCGCCTCTCCGGATGGACATCAGCACCGGCAGATCCTCCACACGATGGGTGCGGATCTCACCCTTCTCCAGAATGTCAATGCCCATCATGAACAGCCGGATCAGGTGCATCGCATGCTTGTTCAGATGATTTGCATCCTTCTTCTGGTTACGCTTGCCGATCTTGTCGTAATCCCGGACCACGTTCAGCATCGCACCGTAGACGTTGTTATAGTCCCTCAATGGAAAATGTCTGTAATCGGCATCCACAAAGAGCTCCGTCTCGAACTCCGGATTCTCCGCCGCATCAATGTAGATGCGGATGCCGTTCTGAGCATTTCCCTCATACCGGCGGTTGATATCCTCCAGGGAGTTCAGAACAGACTTCATAATGTGTTGCTCCCGCTCGCTCTGAGGCATGGAATCCCGGGCAATGGCATTCTGCATACGCCGCAGCTGTGCATCCGCATAGCCCCCGAAGGACTTGATGGCACGCTTGGACAAAAAGAGCCTGCTGCCCTCGATCAGCTCCTGCCCGATCTCCGACTTGATCAGATACTGATCAGGGTCCAGGCCCAGGATCTCGCAGGTGTTCGGATTGCACTCCAGAAGGAGCTTTACATACTTGTTGAAGCCGTATATGACCGTGTCCGTATTGGAATCCACATACTGCTCAAACTCCGTCAGTCCCAACAGGTCGGAGGGCGCCATGAGAGTCACTCCGCGAAAATCAATATCGCTCCCCTCCTTATTGGTGCCGTAGGCATAGCTTCCCCCGAGCCCCAGCAGCATGATCCTGCTCCCGAGCCGTTCATTTGTCCGGAGGAAATCGTATTCAGATGTATTCATCAGCGTTTTGAAATCTTCAATTGTCATGGGTTACCGCCTTTATTTATATTCGCATTTCCAAACGACACAGTCTCTAAAAGACTGCCAAGCTTCTCAGGGCGTATGGTGACCTTTTTTTGCTCTTTCCGAAGTAATAATCTACGCTCACTCCGGCGGAGAAACACCATTTTTGCTGACGCTATAACGCCGAACAGCGAAAACTGCTTGTAATCAGTTAATCGCTGTATTTTTCGATCTTCTTCAAACCAAAAAACAGCGATATTTATTAAAACGAAATATCCGCTGTATTATTATCTTCATCTCAATAGAGACAGAGCCAAAAATACAGCGGAAATCGAGAAAATCTCTTTTTCGCTGTTATCATTACCGTCGATTCTCTGTCGAAATATGTATTGACATTCATAAGGCAACGTGTATAATGATTTTAAGAAGAGGTGCTGCCGTAAACGGTTGGCCCTAGTTAGTTTTGACAAAAAAGACTGCCAAGCTTCTCAGGGCGTGTGGCGGTCTTTTTTGTTGCTTTTACCCCAAAGTATTCTTCAAATAATGAGAGGCAACACCGTAATAGGTGATGACCATAAGGAGACAGTAAAACACCCACAGATATGTCCAGGACTTGCCACTAGAGCCGCTGAGTTTTTGATAACAAAGGTACAGTATTGCTGCCGTGTATCTCTGAATGAAACGGATTGTTGTTTGAGGGCAGATAACGAACCACCGCATCAGTATTGAGGCAGTCTCCTACACTAACGCTGACTAT
>JAGACB010000169.1 GCA_017614345.1 Lachnospiraceae bacterium | reverse complement strand
TTCCACGGAAGCAATATAATTCAGTCTGTCGTTACTGTATCCGAAGAGGATATATTCCACCTCAAAGGCCGGAAGCACATCTCCCGAGGATGTTTCCACAGCCTTCGCATTGCTCCCCACATCCGAATAAGAGCGAAAATGTTTCATAGAATAATTCAGAAAGAACAGTCTCTTATACTCTTCCTCCGTATTCCCGTAGGATCTGCTCTGCTCCAGAAAGTTCTCCATTCCGGTCAGACCTTCAAAACTCAAGCCACCCGGAGCATATACCGCCGGAGAATTTTCGATCTTGATATTCCGGTCATTGATCTTCCAATAGAAGGGATCCACCCCCATCATCAGGACGGTTCCGGTATTTAAGACCATAAACAGATCCCGCATGGTATATTCATCACATGAATACTGCGTGGATGAACGGGACAATATCCGGCTTTTCATCTTGCCTTTTGCTTTCCCGGTAACAGAAGGCAATAGATCGGATTTCGTATCCGTATCGCCGATCAGGGGAATGCTTACCTCCGGCAGTTCATTACTGCTTCCCGGCAGCTCCACAACATTTTCCCCCGTCAGGAGACCGGTGATATTAATACCTCCCGTATTTACGGTCGGCTGTTTAAATGTATTGATGACCTGAAAGGTGCGGTCATATAGATCCATGGCACCTTCGTATTTTTCGTATTCATAGATCTCTTCGATCAGCGCTTCTCCGTTTCGATCCACAACGGTCTCCAGATCAGTCAGGCTTCCTTCCGAAAGAGTAAAGGGAAATAATCCCAGCCCCTCCGGACCGCGCTCATATTCCTGCAGATAACTGCACCATTCCTGACTGATCCTCTCCGGCTTTAAGGAATCCGATCCGTATCCGCCGTCAAAAAACAAAAGACCGTATTCCTCGTAAAGCTCCTTACAGTAATTCCCGAACAGAGCATCGGAGGCTCCGGAGACGGCCAGCTGAAGGCAAACACCTTCCGCCTTCAGCCTGGCACTCTCCGTAAGTCCCAAGATGGTCAAGAGAACAAGAAGATAGCAAAGTGCAAAGAAAACAGAGATACTGCCGTCAGGTTTTGTTTTCATAGAGTTCCGCTGCAGACTGATCCATTGCATCGAACACCTTTTTGATCAGCGCGGTCAATCTGGTCCGGAAGATCAGCACAAGAGCAATGAGTACCACAAGGATCAGAACGATCTCGATGGTACCGACACCTTCTTCATCGGCGAGGAAGTCCGCAACAGGGACTCCTGCGGTTTTTAACTGTGCAAGCTTGTTCATCAAAAATTCTCTCATAAACATTTTCCTCCTGTAATTGTATTAAAAGTTCATCATGGTCGGGACCAGGATCATCAGCATGATCATCCCCAAAAGTAACACCATGGGTAATGCCAGTCCCGTTTCTGTTTTTGCTGCTTTGGCGCTCATCCGGTTTTTCCGTTCCTCCAGCGCCTGAGTGTGCTCCCGGTTCCACAGGTCATAAACGTCTCTCCGCCCGGTCCGGACAAATTGTTCCAAAAGCTCAGAAAGTCTTAAGTACTGCCTGGAACCCATCAGCTTTGCATACTCTCTGTAGGCCTCGATCTCGGATGCTCCGAACAGGATCTTTCGATCCGCCAGCACCAGTTCTTCATAGGCATAACGAATGCTTTTCTGTTTTTGCTTCTCGGTCATTCCGGCTCTGGATGCGGTATAATCCTCTGCCAGCTTATGCCAGGCATTACGCACGGTATAACCGGAGATCATAAGTCCCGAAAGAGACATCACAATAACACTGTAATCCTCATCAATACTTTCCTGACGTTTTTTCAGCTGATCCTGAGACCTGAAACGGAAATATACCGCTGCAGCAAGGGCAATGACAGCAAGAAAAGCCAGCGTCTCGGGCACATCCGTCCTTTTTGTCTGCTCATAGCTGAGTTCCTTACCGTTCCAGATCTCCGGGAGCGTCAATTCATTCCCCGCACCCTTTTCCTGTTCCAATACTTTGATCCGTTCTTCAAAGGCACGGCTCAAAAGATCTTCGGAATAAGCAGTTTCTGCAGGATACAGAGTGATCGGGAAAACTGCTTTCCCGGTCCGTGACTCAACGGTCATACTGACAGAAAGAAGTAACTCAACAGGACCTTCGGAAACGCTTTCCACGGGAAGTAATACGCCGTTCTCCGAAAGGTAACGCCAGTCACTGCAGTCCCACTTCAGGCTCACACTTCCCAGCTTTTCCGGCAGATACAGATCCTCCGTAATATGATCCGCGGAATCATTCCTGCCGATCATCAGCGTAGAAAGCTTTTGCTCCGTATCAGCCAGAAGAGCATCCGCCTCTTCCGCCGTCAGTCCCGCAGGAGAAAGAGGTACGCTGATCTTAACGGGTTCATCATTCAGTCCGTATACCAGAAGCTCCTCAGACCTGGCTTCACTCCCCCGCTGCAGAGAAGTAATGGTGGTAGTTGTGGAACGGACCAGAAAGCTGATCAGAACCGCCAGACCAAGGATAGCCAATCCGATCCCGGTAAAGAACAGATACTCTTTTACTCGCTTCCGTCCGGTTTTAAACTCTTCCTGTGAGGAAAGTCCGGGATTCAGGATCCGCACATCACTTCTGTGTTCCTGTTCCAGACCTTCCAGATACCGATCCCATTTTCCGTTTTTTCTCATACTGCTCCTTTCCGGTTAATTCAATCCTCTCACAGATATACTGATCGTGTCAGCACGGGTATTCACATTGTCTGTACTAATGTTCACACTTTCAGCTTTTGTTTTTACCCCACCATCCTGTCCGTAATGATCCAGATCCCGAAATACACCAGAAAGCAGGCAAATGAAAACATCCTCCCCTGAGTGTTCACGTACAGATAGCTCAGAAGCTCCGGATCCGAAAAACGAAGAAGTAACAGAATGGCCGGCGGCAGGATCCGCATCATCATAAGCTCCGTACGTCCTGCGGAAAGGATCTTTCGGATCTCGCTCTCGGTCTCAAAGCTTTTACTCATCTGATAGGCAAGATTTCCGCAGACCTCTTCCGTCTTTCCGTTGTTCCTGCGAACGTAGGAAACCAGTCCTGCAAGCTGAGCCGCCTCAGGCAGGTTACTGCGCTCGGCAAACTCATTAAGCACCTGTTCCCCTGTGTGGTTTAATCGGATCCCGGAATCCATCCGGTAGAACTCAGAGGCCATGTAACTGTCTCTCCCGTAGATCCTCTCTAAGCTGTTTCCGGTCTCAAGAAAAACATGCTCCAAAGGATGTCCTGTAAGCAACAAGCCTGACATGGTCATCAGCGCATCACAGAACTGTTTCTTCTTTTCGGCCAGTTCTTCCGCTTTTCGGATCTTCCGGTCCCGGAGCCACAGAAACACAAAGGCAGCGATCGCAGGGATCAGAAGGCTTTTCAGACGAAAGAACGCCAGTGAGATCAATATTGCCTCAACAAGACACTTTACAATGCTGAGGATCGCCCGCCATCTTCGTCCGGAAAATGATACTGCTTGATTAATTGATACTCACCTTCTTTCAGTCCCGCTACTTCGTAGATCCCGTAGAGCACCCGTCTTCCGTCCTTCAGCCTGCGCATTTCCACCAGTACGTCAATGGTGGATGCGATCAGTGCCTTCATGGCCGGCAGCGGTATGGCAGATTCCTTTAATGCCATCAGCTCCAGCCTCATGAGCATTTCAAAGGGTGAATTCCCGTGGGCACTGCTTAATGAGCCTTCATGACCAGTGTTCATGGAATCCAGCATATCCAGAACCTCCGCTCCCCGGACCTCCCCCACAATGATCCTGTCGGGGCGCATCCGAAGAGAGGTACGGATCATATCACGGATGGTAACGGACCGCAGTTCCTCTTCTTCCTTCCGGGCCTCCATCCGGATCTGATCGGGGCAGGCCGGGATCTGAAGTTCGGCAGAGTCTTCAATGATCACCAGCCGCTCCG
Organism: Lachnospiraceae bacterium; assembly: GCA_017614345.1. Classification (GTDB taxonomy): domain Bacteria; phylum Bacillota; class Clostridia; order Lachnospirales; family Lachnospiraceae; genus JAGACB01. Next base: position 15,307 of record JAGACB010000169.1, on the reverse strand, counting down.
CAGGGTCGATGAGATTTCCCAGGACATTTAACAAAGTGGTCTTCCCGCTTCCCGTTCCCCCGAAGACCAGAATGTTCTTTCGGGAGCTGACATAAGCCTGAAGAAGTGCGGCCCGTTCCGGATCCAGGGTTCCGTTTTCCAGGAGCCGCTCCATGGTAAATGTCAGCTTCGGAAACTTTCTGAGGGTCAGCACCGGGCCTGATACCGCAATGGGTACGGTTACGGCATTCACACGGGTTCCGTCTGGCAGTCTTGCATCCACGATGGGAGAGCTCCGATTGATCTTTCGATTGGAATAGGACACCATCTTCTGGATCAGATCCTCCAGTTTTTTCGGATCGGAGAAGCGTTCCTCGTAAGGGATCAGTCTTCCTTCTCTCTCAAAATAAATGCTTCCGTCGTTATTTACCATGATCTCCGTCACGGAACCATCCTCCATCAGTTCAGTCAGAATGCCGTAACCCCGCAGGGAATGAAAGAGCTCCCTTCGAAGGTTTAACCGTTCCTCCACGCAAAAACTCCTGCGTTTCGGGTCCGTGGTCAGAACACGGTCAATGACCTCCAGGATCCTCTCATCCGAGGTTTCCTCCCGAAGTGCTTCGATCTCCCGATAGATCAGACTCTCAAAATACTCCTGTTTCTCTTCCACTTTTCACCTCAAACACTTAAGCCTCTGCCAGCGGATAATGCACGATCTTGGAAAGCCAGTCTTCATGACCGCTCCGGGTCACATACTTCTCATAACGCATAACCTTGTTACGACTTTCACTTTGCTCATAATAGGGCATGATCTGCTCCTCACAGAGTGATGAGATCAGCGAAACATCATTCCCGAACATGGCAAAATCGATGTAGATCTGATCTCTGCCGCTCAGCTGTGCCAACTCGCGAAGAAATACCCGAAGACGGTCTCTGGAGATGACCAGAAGATCCTCAGGAAAATATACTCCCGGGATATAATCGAAATCTTCCCCTCTCTTGATCAACTCAGGCAAATGTTTCTCCAAGGCGTTCTGCTTCCAGAAATAATATGCATCCGAGATGTCAAACTGATCCGACTCCTCCTCAGGTGCCAGCTCCGAAAAGGAAGCCAGAGTGATCAGAAGAGCCCTTTTCTCAGACGGCAAAGACTCAGACCTGCCTGAAGATAAGATTTCCCGAACCACACGGTCTCTCTTAAAGATGGCCTCCGGAGAAAAGATCCCCCGGATCACTTTCCCCTTGGGAAGCTCTCGGAAATCAGGCTCCCCGGATACCGGTTCCCTGATCCTTCGGACAAAGGAACTCACACTCTGAAAACGAAGGATCGTATCCGGGTCAGTCCCCTCCTCATCCGTCAGGAGCAGGATCCGTTCCGCATCCAATGAAAGAACCTCTTCATCCGCCAGCTCGGAACCCACCATCAGAAGCTGAAGATGGTGTTCACCGGCATAATCCATCAGTTCCTGCTTCTCAAAGAACGGAAGCACCATATATGCCAGATCCTTTCGCTCCGACAGCCGTTCGGACAGCTTTCCCGCATAAGTCCTGTCCTTATCATAGATCCCCAATACTCTGTTCATCTAAAGTCCCTCCCCGTAAAAGGCGAACATACAAAGGTATGACGCCGTTATGGCCACGGTATAGGGAAACCGGTGAAAATGCTTCCGCACCTGCTTCATGTCTCCGCCCTTTACGAACACTTCCAGCATGGCTTTGTAATTCCCGAAGAGTCTTCGATAACTGCCCGTAACCGCCAGGTACGGCAGAGAGAAGACTGCGGCAAGGATCACGGAGCCTGCAAAAAGGACCAGGATCGTTTTGGCCGGATACCACAACGAAAGCAGCAGAAAGATCTTCAGATCCGCTCCTCCGAACAGATGAAGGCGATGCATGAGTAACGCTCCGGCAAACATCAGAAGTATTCTGACCGGATGGGTAAGGATCGGTGCATCAAGTCTTCGGATCATATCCAGTCCCGTCAGATAACCTGCATTTACCAGCAAAAAGACATTCGGCACCTTCCTCTCCTTCAGATCAAACATCATACAGCCCGAAAGAAACATCAGAACCAATTCACTGATAGGATCACCTCCCGTTCCCGTGGTAGGCACATTATGGCAGAAAGGGCACAAAAAGGTCAATACTTTTCACCGAATTGGCTTAAGCCAATTTAGCAAAAAATATACGCCCATTCGGTGAATGGGCGCATAAAATAACAGTTTGTATTCTATTTTATTCTTAACTTGATATCCCACAGAAGTGTGGATATATTAAACCGATTCCAGAGTTACCCGCTCATGGGCCCTCACCGGAAGACGGAATTCCAGGATCCCGGCATCATTGGCGAAGAGATCCTGCTCTTCGGTCACATTTTCCCGGGACAGGCAGAAATGCTGGTAGGAAGAAAGGGCCGTGAAGGTGATCTTGAACGTACAATCCTCGGAATCAGCCCGAAATGCGGCGGACACGGAATCCTCCTCCGTAATGCCCACAACCGCATACAGATCGGAATACAGCACTTTCCGGAAGGGTGACAGGATCCCGGTCTGTCCGGTGGGAACCTGAACGGCTTCCGAAGGCGTTTCCGAAATATTAATAACGATGGTGATCTCTTTCATTGATTACTGCTTCTTCCATTCATGATTTCTTTTTTTCTCGAGATACATCTCGTAAGCCTTCTCGAGGATCTGCCGTTCATTGGGGAACTTCAGCAGATGAATGGCCTCGATGTATCTGTAATAACCGGAAAATGTAAAATTCTCTTCCTTCTGAGGCTTGGAATAATAGCTGTCCGCAGACATCAGATACCAGTGGACTTCCTTCTCCACAATATCATCCGTAACGTGAAAATTGTACTCACTCTTGCCTACATAATCGATGATGCGGGCATCTGCACCCGCCTCTTCCTTCACTTCACGCAGAGCAGTCTGCTCATGGGTCTCTCCTTCTTCGACGGTTCCTTTCGGAAGGACCCACCCGTCGCTTCTGTTCCTTCCGCTCTTATAGAGCAAAAGGATCTTACCGCGGTAAATGATAACACCACCGCAGCTGGTTGCTTCGATCATATTGATTCCTCTTTCTCTCATCAGCCCGTAAGGCTGCCCGGACTCCCCGGGTCACCGGTCACACTATTCAAAAAACCGGCACATTCGTCTTCCCTAGTATAACCCAAAGCACAGGTATATTGCAAGTTTTTCTTCAAATTGAACATATTTCAAACAATATCCCCTCCGCAGAAGATGCAGAGGGGATCATTACGGTATTTTCAGTTCTTTAAATACTCTTCAAAAAGCTTGGATGCGATAGGTGCCGCCACCTTTCCGCCGGAGCCGCCTTCTTCCACATAAACACAGACTGCGATCTTCGGATCATCGGCAGGTGCAAAGCCCACAAATACGGCGTGGGTCTCATCCCCGTTTCCGTACTGGGCGGAGCCGGTCTTTCCGGCCACCTGAATGCCTTCCACGGCAGCCTCGGTACCGGTTCCGGCATTGACACAGCCTTTCATCATTTCAGTCATCCATTTGGCTTCCCAGGCAGAAATAGGTCTGCCGTATTCCTCGGATTCAAAGGAAATGACTTCTTTTCCCGAAGGAGAAAGAACCTTGTCAAAATATCTGGGCTTCATCATGACGCCGCCGTTTGCCACCGTTGCTGCGATCATGGCCTCCTGAAGAGGTGTCACCAGAGTTCTTCCCTGACCGAAGGCTGTCTGCATTTTTTCAAAATCATCTGCATCATTTGCCAGGGGAAATGAACTGACTGAAACGGGAAACTCATCCGTCAGCACATTGTTAAAGCCGAAGCCCTCCGCAAGGGTCCTGAAATCCCGGGGATCCACTTCTTTTCCGATCTCGGCATAAATACCGTTACAGGACATTCCGAAGCCGCCGGATAAGCGGATATCACCGTGAATGGTGCCGCCTGCACAGCGAATGGGACCGTCCTCCGTCTGAAAGACACCGTCGCAGTGATAGATCACCTCATCCTGATAACCCGGATGCATCCGGATATAAGCAACAGAGGTCAGGATCTTAAAGGTGGAACCCGGAGGATACATACCGTTGGTCACACGGTTTACAAGAAAGCTTTCCTTTTCTCCGTCTTCCTTCTTGGCCGTTTCGGACATGAGCTGATCCAGTTCATTGGGATCAAAGTCCGGCTTTGAGACCATGGCAAGGATCCGTCCGGTGGAAGGCTCTACCGCCACAATGGCTCCCCTGTTTTCACCGAGCAGCTCGTAGGAAAGCTCCTGGAGCCCGGAATCGATGGAAAGCACCGCAGAATCTCCGGGCATCTTCTCACCGAGCCATTCATTTTTCATCTTTTCTTCTATCCCCGAATGGGACTGAAGCAGATAATAGGAACAAAGCTTTTCTGCACCGCTGTTTCCCATGGACAGGTAACCTGCCACATGAGCATAAACATTTTTCCCGGGATAAGAACGGATCTCATTTTCCCCGTTCCAGTTTGACTCTGCGATCACCACTCCGTCCGAGGTCAGGATGCTTCCGCGGACTACGTTCGCAGACTGATTGCGGACCCGGAGATTGTAGGGATTGTTCTGGATGGCATCTCCCTTTCCCATATGAAAGATCAGAAGGAAAATAACCATGCCCATGAACAGGCAGGAAAAGCCTCCTGCCAGAAAGTAGAGCGACCGGTTCTGAGACTCCAGACGGCTGTCCCGGGTCTCCTGCTCAAGAAACAGGCTCTTTCGACTGCCGCTTCCCTTAGGAGCGGAGCTTTTAGCTTCTCCTTGAGCCGGATCCGCTTTGGACACCTTGGCCGTTTCCGGTTTTGTTTTTCTTTTGTTCGGGGCGGTCGGTTTTTGTCCGTAGACCTTCAGGTCTTCCCCCTGAGACATATTCTTCGCCAATTTTGATTTCCTCATTCTCTCTCATGATCACAAGTCCGTAGAGGATCATGAAGATCAGATACATACATAAGAGTGAACTTCCGCCGTAACTGATCCACGGAAGCGTAACACCGGTCAACGGAATCATATTAATGTCACCGCCCACCGTCAGGAACACCTGGATGGCATAGACCGTGGCAAATCCCAGGCCCACCAGCCTGTAGAACACGGTCTGCAGCGTTGCACTGATCCGGATCATCCGAAGGATGGTGGCAAGGATGGCCAGGATCAGGAAAATGGAAAAGATCCCGCCGAATTCCTCCGCGATCGCTGCAAAGATGAAATCCTTGCTGACTAACGGAATGTCCGTAGGTCTGCCCCGGTAAAGCCCGGTTCCCAGAAGCGAACCGTTTCCTATGGCAAACAGGGACTGAGTGATCTGATAGCCGGTGTCATTGATCTTGGGCCAGGGATCCAGCCATACCGTCACACGCTGACGCACATGGTCAAATAAGAGAAAGGCTCCCACAGCTCCAACAGCTCCGCATCCCAGGCCAGCCAGAGGATACAGCCGGCCCTTCTTTACGTGAATGGTGGCCTGATACAGCATCACAAGGTAAGTCACGAAGAAGATGAGTGCCGCCCCCAGGTCTTTGGAAAGCACCAGGACCAGCACATGAACCGCCGCAACTCCTGTTGCAAAAAAGACCCGTTTAAAGTCCGAACGATTTCGGAACAACATGGCGATCAGCATGACAAAGGTGATCTTCACCACCTCGGAGGGCTGTATGGAGAAGCCCTTCAATGAGATGGACAGATTGGCTCCGTACACCTTTGATCCCAGGAAAATGACTCCGATCAGGGAAATGAGTCCCAGGATCCCCAGGATAGCCGCCGGGATCTTGGCATCCTTCAGCTTTTCAATGATCTTCGGGATCCACATCAGAGCAGCTCCGATGACGATCAGCATCAGCACCTGCTTCGGTGCATATTTTTCCGGAGACAACCGGGACAGGATCACATAACCGATGCCGGAATACATCACAAAATCACAAAGTAACAGGGTCTTCAGCCTGGGATAGATCAGCTGCATGATCATGGGATAGGCCGTCAGGAACAGAAGCATCACTCCGGACCTGAGAATGATCCCCGCCGTCAGATGATTCAGGAACAGATTGACGGATCCTGCCAGAAAACAGATGATGGCCAGACCCATCTGGCACACATAGGATCTCTCCCATCGCTCTTCTGCCAGGTCATCCGAATCCTCCATTTTCCTGCGACGCTCTTCCAGCGAATCCGTAGGAACCCTCTCCGGGAAGATCCTGTGGTACAGAAGGGCCCGGAAGCTGATGATGGTGTACAGGACCATGCAAAGCAGCATCACATATTTAGTTATGGTACCGATCAAGTACAACATGATCCTTACTCCTCTCAAAGATTTTTTTACTCATATTTAAGTCATAATTGATATGATCCTATTGCAAACTGTTATGCTTGCTTTTACTCTACACCTCTGCGGAAATGCCCCTTCGTATAATCCTCAGGATCCATTGCAGAGCCGGTGTCTTTCATACAACCGTTTTTGATCCAGGGAAGCAGGCGATCAAGCACCTCACGAACCTTCCTTGTATCTTCGTCAAAGAAAGAGAGCCTCATGGTACACCCCTGCCTGGCAAGTTCCGAAAGATCCTCCCCTGCAAGGGAATAGATCTTCGCATTATAGATCGTATTATAGCAGAACAGGCAGTTCCGTCTGACAGGCAAATGTTCCTTATGCCGGTCAACCAGATACGTATCCCCGGGTTCTCTTTTTTCTTCCAAAGCACACCCCCGGACTGTCTTCTCCTGGCACTGAGCAGTGATCATCACCGGTCTCCTGCCGTAAACCGGAAGTTCAAAGCATCCTGCCGTGTCTCCCGCAGACCGGATCAGAGAACGGATCTCTTTTCCGTTCAGCTCCTCCGAAACCGTCCAGGCACTAAGCCCGAATTTCTTCCAGGCTTTCATTGCTTCCCGGTTCATCACATACATGGAGGAATCCCCCAGCAGGAACTTCTCCGAACAACCTTTCCGGGACACAAAAGAAAGCTCATCTGCAGAATGCAGCAGAAAACCGTCAAACAGACCTTCTTCCAAAAGCTCCGAATGAGAATCAAAATACTTTTCCGCTCTCTCCCGGAAGATCTCCGGAAGCTCCAACAGCACCTGATGTCCATCCCTGCGGCATTCATTGACCAGGCTGCGAAGTTTTTCCGCAGTTTCTCCGAAGCCCGGATAAAAACCGTTTCGGTCCGCCGAGAAAATGATCCGCATTATACCGAAAGATCTGCCGGCCTCAAGAACAGCTTTCAGCTGCTCCTCTTTCCTTACAAGGATGGAAACCAAAGGCTGAACATCAACGGTTCGGGATTCTTCAGATATTTCCGGATCAGTATCATATACTGCCGTTTCAGTTTTTTCTAAAATATCATCATTCTCAGTTCTATCAAAGTTCTCAGTTTCCTCAGAATCATCCGATTCTGATTTAGTTCCTGTCGATAACTCAATCAGTTTCTCTTCCAGCAGACTTACCGCCTTTTGTCTCAGTGAATTCAGTTCTCCCACGGGGAAGAAAACATTTTCCGAAAGGACTTTCACTTCCACCGGAGCAGAAAGTGCAAAGGGGCTGTTGCCGAAGCGGCCAAGCTTGTCCGCAAAATCCTCTGCAGTCATGGGACGCTTTTGCGCTTCGCCCACTGTCATCTGAGAAGCAACAGAGGCTTCGACTGTCATCTTCCGATCTCCGAAAATCCGTTCCGTTACAAGTCGCAGGGTCACAGGCTCTCCGACCTTCACGATCACGGGATCCATGCTTACGATCCTCTTGGGTGCCCCGGGATCCACGTAGGTCTTCTTCATCTCATTCAGAAGTTCCTGATTGTCACCGCGGTCCGCCTTCGGGGTCAGCATCAGCATGTCCCTTCCGTTCTGCCGCTTGGAATACCCTTCCGTGAAACCGTTCCGGGAAAATAACAGTGTCAGCCGTTCCCGGTCTTCCTTAGATGCTTTAAACTCGGAAAGAGCATCTTTTCTTCCGAGGGCGTCCCACTCGTAAAACAGATCCAGGTATTTCCGATAAACGGAAACCACGCCGGCAGTATATTCCGGCTTCTTCATCCGGCCTTCGATCTTAAACGAATACACGCCTGCATCCGCCATCTCCGGGATCAGGTCGATCCCGCAGAGGTCCTTGGGACTGATCAGAAGGTTTTCATTTTTCTTGTTTAAGATTCTTCCGGAGGCATCCTCAAGGGAATAATCCAGTCTGCAGGGCTGGGCGCAGCGACCTCGATTGCCGCTTCTGCCGCCGTAAACACTGCTCATGAGGCAGCGGCCGGAATAACAATAACAAAGAGCTCCGTGAATAAAGCACTCGATCTCCAGATGAGTCCGGTCATAGATCCTGCGGACCTCATGAAGACTCAGCTCCCTGGGAGGCACCAGTCTGGTGATATAAGGAGCGATCAGGGCTGCCCCGTCGGGACCTGCAACGGTCATCTGGGTGCTGGCATGAAGCTCCAATTCCGGGAACATTTCCCTTAAATACATTAATACGCCCATATCCTGGACAATGACCGCATCCAGCCCGGCATCCACCAGGGGCTTTAAGTATTCCCCAAGAGAATCATAAAGCTCACGGTCCTTCAAAAGGGTATTCACCGTCAGATAGAGCTTTTTATCCAGGAGGTGAGCCTGACGGATGGCAAGGATCAGCTGTTCCTCGGACAGATTATCCGCATAAGCTCTGGCGCTGAACATTCTGCCTCCGGTGTAGACCGCATCCGCTCCGGCACAAAAGGCCGCCATGACACCTTCATAGGAACCTGCCGGTGCAAGGAGTTCCAGATTTCTGTGATTCAATTGATCATTCGACTGTTTCATCATCTGCCTCCTTTCAGCGTGTTCCTCATTTTTTATTTCCTGATCAACATAACATTTCTCTTTTCTGCAACTAATTCATGCAGGCTTTCACGATTTCCTCGGCACATTCCTCGGCAGAAAGTACGCTCGTATCCACCCGAAGAGCATATCGGATATTGGGATTCATGAGCTCCGCCTGCTCCGCAGACTGGCTTTCAAAACGGTCTCCCCGTTCAATATTTCTCTGTCTGCAGATCTCCAGCGGACAATATACCTCAACGATATCCAGAGGATTGTCCTTCATGATCTCCATCAACCGGTCATAATGAGGCTTGATCTCCTCACGCTCCACCAGGATCCCGTCGATCAGCACATCCTTGCCGAGATCGGAATACAGCTTTGCCGTATGATACATCAGGATAATGACCTCAGACAGGTACTTCCAGTAATCCTCCTGCAGATACTGTTCCCCTACCATTTCCTGAAACAGATCGTTTGCCACTACATAAAAAAATACATCTCTGCGCGCCTGAAGTGCATCCACAATGGTGGTCTTTCCGGAGCTGGTCACTCCGTTCAGAAAAATGATCTTTCCCTTTTTCATCTCTTAATACCTCACTTCACCGGCGGTTTCCAGGGCTTCGGTGTCAGAAGGGTGGTCCTTCCGATATCCGGAAGCACATCATAGATGGAGCATCCCATCCGTTCCTCAAACTCTTCCTTGATGGAAAATGCCACTTCCCAGCCTTTGATATAGCCTTCCATAATGCCGTAACGACGGGTCACGTCCACAAACCGCTTCTCCAGGATCACAAAACCGTAATCCACGGCCAGTGCATCGCAGAGCTGGATCAGACGATCGTAATCATCCGCCTGAACGGCCATGATATAATCCTTGATCTTTTGTTCCTGTTCCGTCTCCGGTTCATAATCGAATTCCTCCTGCATCAGCAGGTAGGAATGGGTCATGCAGATCCTGGCCGCTTCATCCCAGCCCTTCTCTGTGCAGTAAAGGTATCCCTGATAAATGTGTGTGGGAATATCCACGATCCCCACCCGACGGCCGATATCATGCAGCAAGCCTACGATATAAGCCTTCTCGGGATCCATTCCCTCGATCTTTTCCGCGATATTCCGGGCTGCAATGCCCACATTCTCGGAATGCCTGGTCCAGGGTCCGGGATTCATTTCCCCTGCGATCCTGAGTTCTTCCAGTGCTTCTTCTTTTGTCGGTAACATATTTTCCCCCATTGAACGACTGCTCTGCATAGTCAAAGCATTCATTCCATTCCCAATACTTTCATAAAAAAGGCCGGAGAATTGATCTCCGGCCAATTCAATTCTTTATTCTCAGTTCATTCGTCATTCTGCCTGATCTTCATCCTTTGCGGGATCTACGACCAGAGGAGCAGATTCCGAAGCAGCCTTTGCTGCGCTCTGTCTGGGCTTTTTCCGCGCCTGCTGTGCTGCCATCTCTTCACTGACACCCAGAAGTTTTGTTGCAGTAGCAAGCTCCTTGGTCAGCTTATCGATCTTCAGCTTGTCGGCAACCAGATCATGCTTTAACTTGTAGATTTCTTTGGCCTGCTTCTCCGCAGTGGAACGAAGCTCCTCTACAAGTGCCTTCTGACGGATATAATCATCCGCGATATTGAGTGAGATCAGGATACTCTGCATATCCCTTGCCTGACGGTTAAAACCGGGCTCGGAACGAAGTGCGGAGATCTTGTCATTTACATATGCAGCAACCTGCTGATAGTATGACTCTCTTTCATCACCGCCAAGGGTCAGCACTTTATTATCAATGATCACGTCAACAAAATTTTTATTTTCCATCTTTGTCTCATCCTTCCAACAAATCGCACTTTATTATAGACGAAATTCACAGTTTGTGCAAGTCGGAATTTCACATTCGGAAAAGTTTGAAAGAGCGGTCAACAGCCTGATCACAGACTACCGACACGTCCGAAATGCTCATAGGCACGAACGGTCGCCACACGGCCTCTGGGGGTTCTGTCAAGCAGACCGTTCTGGATCAGATATGGCTCATATACCTCTTCCATGGTACCGGCATCCTCACCGAGGGCAGCACAAAGCGTATCCAGGCCCACAGGACCTCCGTCAAACTTTTCAATGATCGTAAGCAGGATTCTCCGGTCTCCTGGATCCAGTCCTAGGCGGTCCACAGCCAGCAGATCCAGCGCTTCCCTGGCAACCTCATCCGTGATCTCTCCGTCAAAACGTACCTGTGCAAAATCCCTGACACGCTTCAGCAGACGGTTTGCGATACGGGGGGTTCCCCGGGAACGCCTTGCCAGTTCTTCTGCACCGCCCTTGGAAGTCTTAATGCCCAAGATCCGTGAGGATCTCATGATGATGGCTTCCAGTTCTTCAATGGTATAGTATTCCATTCTGTGGATCACACCGAAACGGTCACGCAAAGGTGCGGTTAGAAGGCCTGCACGGGTGGTAGCACCGATCAGGGTAAAATGAGGCAGGTCCAACCGGATGGAACGGGCAGTGGGACCTTTTCCGATCATGATATCAATGGCAAAGTCCTCCATGGCCGGATACAGCACTTCCTCCACCTGACGGCTGAGACGATGGATCTCATCGATAAAGAGAACATCTCCCTCGCTGAGGCCGTTTAAGATGGCTGCGATCTCTCCGGGCTTTTCAATGGAGGGACCGCTGGTGACCTTCATATTGACGCCCATTTCCTCTGCGATAATACCGGATAAGGTGGTCTTGCCCAGTCCGGGAGGACCGTACAAAAGCACGTGATCCAGGCTCTCTCCCCGGGACTTGGCGGCTTCCATATATACTCGGAGATTCTCCTTGGCCGCAGTCTGACCTATATATTCATCGAGGGAATGAGGCCTTAAGCTGGTTTCCGATTTTTGTTCCTGTTCCACTGCCGAAGTGGTTATGATACGTTTCTTTTCCATAGTTTCCTTATCAACTCATATGAGAAATAGTCTGATCCGCTTCGCATTTCAAACTTAAAGATCAATAAAGCTGCTTCAGTGCCTGCTTGATCAGAGCCTCAGCATCTGCATCCGCCATTCCCTCCATGGCAAGTACCTTACGGACTGCCTGGTAGGATTCCGTTCTGCCGAAGCCCAGCTCAGTAAGAGCCTGAACTGCCTGAGAAGCCTCGGAATCATTATCCGATCCGGATGCAGAAGGCTCTGCCAGTGCAGATGCCGCAGCGTATTCTTCATCCTCTTCCCCGATCTTCAACCGATCGGAAAGCTCCAGGATCAACTTCTTTGCTGTTTTGGCACCGATGCCGGGAGCCTTGGAAATGGCCTTCTCATCCTTGGAAAGGATGGCAAACCGAAGCTTATCCGGAGGAAGCACGGAAAGGATATTCAGAGCACCCTTGGGGCCGATGCCGCTCACCACCAGAAGTTCCAAAAACAGATCCCGTTCCTGAGGAGTGGAGAATCCGAAAAGCGTCATACTGTCTTCCTTCACCTGAAGGCTGGTATAAAGGGTCATCTCCGTTCCCCGCAGCTTATTACGGTCCGAAAGCTCTCCCAGCAGCGTCTTCGGGACATAGATCCCGTAACCGACCCCGCCCACATCCAAGATCACCTGTTCCGCCGTAACCGCAGCACATATTCCTCTGACAAATGAAATCATGATCTCCTCCGAATCTCATTTTTCAATGATGTTGCTCATTTTCACTGTTATCATTTTAATCTTCAAAACAAGGTTCGTCAAGTATAAAATCGAACAAATGTTGCATATTTTCTCTTCAATACCAATATTGACGATTATACCCAAAGTATGTAAAATTATATAGAAAAAAAAGTAGAATATCGTTGATGCCGGGTGCAGATGGTTACTTTGATGCGTTCCGAGCATCAAAGAACCATCTGCACCGGCTGACGCAAAACTTTATTTCGGAGTATACTATGACAACATTGGAAACCGATGAGATCATTTCCCCGAAGCATCTGTCCGAATGGGACTCCCTGCTTCCCGGAAAGACCCTGATCTTATCCATCGAGACTACCGGTTTAAAGCCAGACAATTCCGAATTGTTCATGATCGGAACCTTAAGCTTTACCGTAGGAAATACAAAGGAAAATGAACCCGATGAGGTTCTTTCCGTCAAAAGAAAACAATGGCTGATCCATGCACTTCACGAAGAACGCACAGCGATCCTTGAATTTCTGGAGATGCTCCGGCGTGAACGCTATGACCGGATCATCACCTTCTACGGCTCCACCTTTGATCTTCGTTTTCCCGTGGAATGCTTAAGGGAATTCGGCCTGTATCGGGAAGCAGAGCAGCTGGAGAACTATCCGAACATGGAACTGTCCAAGGTCCTGAGGCCCTTTCGAAAGGCACTGGATCTGACGGACAACCGCCAGCAATCCTTTGAATCCATCATCGGATACAGAAGAAACCGTCAGGAAACCTCTTTTCAGATCTCGGATCTCTATCGCACCGGGCGTGAGCTGTATTATGTTCAGAAGGGGATCAAGGGAAGCTTTCCGGAGGATGTGGAGGAAGTCATCTTCGAATATAACCGTGACAAGCTTTTCGGTATCTTCCATATGCTTCCGCTTCTGTTCTACGTGAAGATCTCCGAACCCGGGGACAATGCTCCTGTCCTGACCCACGAGATCAGTGAATATCAGGGCTTTCTGGAGATCCGGGGGGAATCCCTCTATCCGGTTCTGCTTCCTCTGACCTATCAGGAGGGGAGCCTCAGGGTAGACTGGAACGAGCGGCAGTTTGTGATCCGGCTCAGCATCTACCGGGGCGAATTAAAGCTGTTCTTCCGGGACTACAAGAATTACTACTATTTACCTTTAGAGGATACAGCCATCCACAAAAAACTGGGCTCCCTGGTGGATTCCGCCCATAGAAAGCCGGCCACCAAAGAGACCTGCTACCAGAAGAAATCGGGCATTTTCCTGCCGGAGAATCCTTCCTATCATACGGACGGAGACCTTCCCCAGTACGGCCCGGATCATATCTCCTATCGTGAAAGCTACGATTCCGTGGTCAGCTACAGGGACTACAGCGAAGACTTTCTCTATTCCGAAGAAAGCCTTTATGACAGGAATGTCTGGATCGGCGGCTTGTTATTATTTGCATTACAGAGTTAAAAAAATCCCCCGGAGAAATGGCGATCACTTCTCCGGGGCTCTTTTATTTTCCTTTAGTTTCCCACCGTATAGTGAGGTTCATTTCCCTTCTGGTCATCAAACAGGAAGTTGTACTGAAGGGCCTGATATTCTTTCAGCTTGGCGTCATACTGAGAAGATTCGCCGTTGGCGTAGAAGTTTCCATCCGCATCACGGTAGGCGTTCTGGCAAATGACGGGAAGCTCTTTCTTCAGTTCGTACAGATACTTCTGATAATCGCTGAGCTCCAGACCGGCATGGGTCAGGAATACCGTGCTCAGATAATTGGGGCTCATGAACTTGATATTCTCGGTGTCATTGCCGGTATCGTAGTTGGTCCAGATATAGAAGGGAACCACGTAGCGCTCCATGAGCTGTTCGGTTGTGAGCTGACTCTGATCCACTCCGTAATACTGCCAGAGGGGCTTAATGGAGAAATCATTGGGCTGATGATCACCGAACATGACGATCATGGTGGGATCATCCGTGTTTTCAAAGTAAGTGATCAGCTTCTCCATGGCCTGATCCGTATGATACACCAGGGTCAGATAATTATCCGTAGCGTCACGATTGAAATTCAGTGCCTCAACCTCAATGGGACAGTTATCAAAGATCTCGCTGTAACCGCCGTGATTCTGCATGGTCACCTCAAAGATGAACTGCGGAGCATCCGAGGCTGCAGAGTTCTTTTCATAAACACTGACGATCTTGTCAAATGCAGATTCATCCGAAACATACTTTCTGAGCTTCTTCGTATTGGAGAAATCCTTCAGAGAAAGGAAGGTCTCAAAGCCCATGTAGGGATAAACCTCGTTACGATCCCAGCCTGCAGCATTATAGGGATGAATGGCGGTGGACTGATAGCCCTGAGCATTCAGGATCCTTGCAAGAGAAGGGATATCCGACGAAATGTACTGCTGATAAGCAACGGAGCCGTTGGGAAGGTAGTACATTGAATTGTTGGTCAGAGTCTCAAATTCGCTGCTGGCGGTATTTCCGCCGCAGACGGACATATCCATCCATCCGGATACACAGCGGTCTGATTTGGTCAGTTCACGAAGGAAAGGCATGTAATCCTTGTTGACTGCCAGCTCGCCGAGAACCGCAATATCGGAAAATGCTTCATCCATGATGACGATGATATTCGGCTTCTGATCTTCTGCCGGCTTCACGATATCCGCGGTATCTTCATCATACTGTTTCGCTGCTTCGTGAAGGATCTGATCGAGCTTCTTTACGTCATAGCCGGAAGGCTTACTGATCTTCATATACTTCAGATACTGCATGAAGGTAATGAAGAAACCGTTATCACGATAGGAAGCCTTGGTGGTGAACAGATAGTTGGCATGCATGAAATTCGATTCAAACTTGGTCTGATGTGTCAGGAAGTTCATGGTCAGGATCAGTACCAGGGCCA
>JAGACB010000023.1 GCA_017614345.1 Lachnospiraceae bacterium | reverse complement strand
ATGGTGATTACCCCGATCGTGATGCGTTCCGTCACGTTCCGTCCGCTCAGGAAGATGCCTGCGGCGGTACACAGGATCCCGGCAATTCCCGGGATTCCGAAGCCGGGCATGAAAAACTCAACTCCTATCAGCAGGATCCCGATGATCAGGACCACCACTCCCAAAACCTGTATTGCTCCCATGATCACTCTCCTTTTCCGAAGGACACCGTGAACACCGTCTCCTCTTCATCCGAAGCAAGTTCGATCTCTCCGCTGTTCTTGCTCACAATCTCAGAGACGATCGCAAGTCCCATTCCGTGTCCTTCTTCCTTCTTCGTGGAAAAGCCTTTCTTAAAGATACTCTCCCGGATCTCCGGAGGGATCTGCGGTCCGTTGTCTTCTACCTCGAAAACGTACCGCTCCGGTGTTTCCGTAATGTTGATCCGTATCTTTTTTTCTTCCACGAAACTGTCTTCCAGTGCTTTCTCCGCGTTGTCGATCAGGTTTGACAGAACCTTGCAAAGCTCCCAGTCTTCGATCTGCAGCTTTTTCAGATCCGACTTCACCTCGATCAGAAGATCGATCCCTTTCGACTCCGACTCCGCGGTTTTTGCCGCCAGCAGCGCGTTGACCGCCGGTTTGGAAGTCTTGACGGCTTTTCCCGTCTTCAGCAGTTCCTTGTAGACCTTTCGGAGGTAAGAATTCATTTCCTCGTATTCTTCCAGCTCCATCAGTCCGTACACGATCTGCAAATGATTCAGATAATCGTGTCTGTCCATCCGGAGCTTGTCATTAAGCTCGCACAGGTTGTCGATACTTTCGCGAAGAGCATCGTTCCTGCCAAGGAGCTTTCGGTAATTCCTGACAAGTACCGCGATACATCCCGTCAGGATCACCACCAATATGACACTGAGAATAAGATAGATATTTCCCACAACTGCCTCCGTGTTTGTCTGTGATCACATCATAGCATTCAGGAATTCGTAAACAACCCATACATCTTGAATTATACAAAAATGCGGCTGAAATGACACTATGAATGGTATATGAACTACCCTCACCGACTCATCGTCGGAAAGGGTTTCTGTTATGCCGCAGTGCGGCATGAACCTTCCGGATCTGTTGCACATCCGGAAGAACAGGGCATGTCCACGATGCCCCTATCCCATTGGGTTACCTTTGGGAATACTTTTCTCAAGATGTTCGCGGCTCCGTTGATGTCCGCGTTGGTGACCGTTCCGTCACCGTGCAGGTACAATCCTCTTTTGATCCTCGTCCCGGAAAATCCCTGTGCCATCCCTTCTTCCTTACCATACTCCGGGATCGCATCCATCGCAAGAAAATCCGCCTTCGAGGTATAGCTCTCCTCGACCTCGACAAATCGGATCCCGTATTCCGCGAGCTTATATCTGAGCATATCTGCAAATATCTTCATCGGTATCTGCACAAAGTTCTGGTTATTGGTATGCCCCATCCCTGCCCGTTGTTTCTGGAATACGTTATGTCCCATCACGATCACATCCACGTGATGGTTCCTTGCGTAGTCTGCCAGCTGCCTGCTGATCTTATGAAACCTGTCCTTGATCCGCCTCCTCATCTTTTCGGTAACAGCCTCCATCCGCCTCGTCCGGTACCTCCCGTTGCAGGTCATAGCACATGCGGAGAGCCTTGCGATCTCCTTATTGTAGTACCGGTTGATGGATTTGATCTCACCTCCCTTGATGACAAAAGGATTCTCCCCGAAATTGTTCACGACGGCCACCAGGTTATCCACTCCCGGATCCATCGCCATGATCCGAAGATCGGAGATATCTGTCCTGTTCCCCAGCTCCCCCAGGAGTTCCTCGTTCGTCTGCGGGGTGATCCCGGTCCCGAGCACTTCCATCACCACATCGATCGTATAGTCCACCCCGCATGGTTTGATCCTGACCTCTTTTAACTTTCCTTCCGGCAGATGCCCGCCAAGCCGCAGCACTTCTTTTGTTCCCGGGAACTTCAGTACCCGATCCTCCCTGATCCTGCAGATCTGGTTTGTCAGGATCACCGTCTTTCCCTTTCCCGCGCTGACATATTTCGGCATCCGAGGGCGTCCGGTAAAGGCAGAAGGGTTTCTCCCATATGCCCTGACAGACTCAAAGAAGGATCGGTAATCCCGCAGGAGGAGCTTTAAGGTCTGCTGGTTTGCCTGCGCGGGAAGGGCATAGTATGTCTCATCCTTCACAGTTTTAAGCAGATAGTCCAGTGCATGGTAGGAAAGCCATGCCCCCTGGCCCAGATGTCCCGTCCCCGCAAGGGTGTCATTCACCAGCTGCAGGATTTCCATCTGATTGACATAGAGTGGTCTGTATTCCTTCATGGCCACCACTGCCGAAGCATACTGGCGTACGATGAAGTTGGCACGGTTGTACAACGCGGCGGAAGCAATGCAAAGTATTCCACAGTATCTGTGCAGTCTGCTGTTTTTCCCGATCCTGTACTGACTCGTACGATACATGGTTGCCTGTCCTTTCCTGATGTTCTATACTCAGATTATAGCACATTCGGCAAATAGAAGCAAACATATGTTCGTGTTGGGTGAGAGGAAATGTCAAGACATGAATGATTACAGAAGAGGGTCCCATTCCGTTTATCTGCTGACCTACCACATCATCTTTGTCACAAAGTACAGGAAGAAAGTCATCACGGATGAGATGGGGGATTTCATGAAGGATCTCGCCGAATATCTGTGCGAGAATCAGAACTGTGAGATGCTGTCTGCGGAAACGGACAGCGACCATATGCACCTGCTTGTGTCCATGCCGCCGGACCTTGCACCTGTAAAACTCATCAACTCACTGAAGACACAACTTTCAAAAGAAGTCCGGTCCAGATACCGGGAGCATATCCAAAAGTACCTGTGGGACGATTCCCATTTCTGGAGCGCAAGTTATTTCTGTGCAACCACCGGCTCCGTATCCATGGAGACCGTAAAACAATACATTGAGGGACAGCGGACAGATGAGCACAAACGTAAGTATATTCGAACCTCACATAGCAAAAAGAAAACCTGACCTGCGATTCATCCCCAACCGACCTGTCGGAAGGGGTTTTCTCGCTAAGTTTTCATAATCGCAGGCCCCTTCGTATAAGAGCTTTACCTTATGATCGGTATCGCTCTTGGCACTCATGATGATGGTGGGGATCCCGTCAATCTTCGGAAGGATCTCCTCTCCCGACAAGCCGGGAAGCATGAGATCAAGAAGGATGAGATCCGGGCGCTCCTTCTCAAGGACCATCAAAGCTTCCGTCCCCGAATAGGCGCGGACCACAGCATATCCTTCGCCCTGTAAGGCTTCCTCCAGCATATTTCCGATGGCCATATCGTCATCCACGATCAGGATGCATGCGCCTTTCGTATTCATCATCGCTCCCCCGGTTGGTTATTTTCCTGCTCCCGCTTCCCATATACCTTTACGCAGAGCCCGATCACTTCCCAGATCTCCTGCTCCGAAAGGGTCGGAAACTCGATCCGCAGGTCCCTGTAGACCTCCGAATACTTACTGTAATCCCCCGGCAGACCGGAGTCTTTGATGGCGCGGACAACCCCCAGCGCAAGAAGCTCCAGGCGGATACTGTCATTCCAGATGGCACCGATTTTGCCTGCTTCGGTTTCTTTCTGCATCTTCCCCTCTCCTTTTGGTGCTGAAAATTCTTTTTCGGTCGCGAAAACCGGACCGCAACCCCCGTCCAAAAGCTCCCCACGCATCAAACCTTGTTGACATAATGTCATTATCTTTTTTACCAGATCTGTCTGCCCTTCTCGTCGGGGATGCCGCTCTTCCGAAAGAAGTAGGAATTCACCTGGTCGCACCACTCCCTGGCGTTCACCAGCTGGCGCTCGAAGCGCTCCCTGACATTCTCGAAGATCTCCTCGTCCACCTT
>JAGACB010000168.1 GCA_017614345.1 Lachnospiraceae bacterium | reverse complement strand
GCGGAGAGACCGGAGGTTTTGGGGAATCCGGCATTTTTCCTGGAGGAGAAGTACAGCGGCGAGAGTATTGCTTCGAAGCTGGGAAGGCTTCGGGAGGAAATGAAGAAGCTCTCGGCAGAGGTGCATCTGGTGGCATCTCTGGATGATGTGTGCTATCTGCTGAATACCCGCGGTCAGGATGCGGGAGAGTTTCGGGTGGCGGTCAGCTACCTGCTGGTGAGTGAAAAGCGGGCCATCGCCTATTTCAAAAAGGGCGTGCTGGATGCGATCCTTGTGACGGAGTACGCCAAGGCCGGCGTGGAGGTTAAGGAATATGAAGAGATCTACCAGGATATGGGAAGACCTCATATCATGCTGGAATCGGATGAAACTGCGGATCTGAGAAAAGCCCCGGATCAGCCCATCACCCTCCTCATTGATTCCCGTTCCGTGAACAGTGAGCTTTACAGCCGGATCCCCTATGGCACCGTGATCCTGGATGCACCGAACCCCTCAGGTCTTATGAAAGCCGTTAAGAATCCCGTGGAACGGGAAAATATCAGAGAAGCCCATCTGAAGGATGCGGTGGCCATGGTGGAGTTTCTGTACTGGCTGAAGCATACCATAGGAACAGAGCCCATGACGGAGTGGACGGCTTCTGAATATGTGGATCAGGCCAGAAGCAGGCAGGAGGGGTTTTTGGGACTCAGCTTTGAGACCATCAGTGCCTATAATGCCAATGCGGCAATGATGCATTACAGCGCAGATGAGCAGTCTGCGGCAGAACTGGCGCCCTCGGGAATGCTGCTGGTGGACAGCGGAGGTCATTACCTGGAGGGAACCACGGACATCACCAGGACCGTTGCCCTGGGAGAGGTGCCGGAGGCCTGGAAAAAGGCATTTACCCTGACCCTGAAGGGCAATCTTCAGCTGGCCCGGGCCAGGTTCCTGTACGGAGCCACCGGCCCCATGCTGGATGTGCTGGCCAGAGAACCACTGTGGCAGGAGGGCATCGACTATAAGTGCGGTACCGGCCACGGCGTAGGCTACGTCCTCAGCGTTCATGAGGGCCCCAATGCGTTCCGGCCCAAAGCCACCGTTTTTGAAAAGCGTACCTGGGTGCGTGAGGAAAATGAAGATGCCCACAGGACTGCATCCATTCTGACGCCCTGGTCTCCGAATACGGACCCCTGTGTGCTTAAGGAAGGCATGGTGACCACGGATGAGCCCGGCGTATATATGGAAGGAGAGTTCGGCATCCGGATCGAGAACGAGCTTCTCTGCCGCAAGGATATTTTGAATGAGAGCGGACAGTTCATGAGTTTTGAACAGCTCACCTTTGTGCCCATCGACTTGGAACTCATCGATCCCGCCTACCTGGATCCCCGAGATATTCGCGATTTGAACGACTATCATAGGGAGGTTTATGAAAAGGTAGCTCCCAGACTTTCGGATCCCCGGATCAAAGAGTGGCTTCGTGAGGTGACAAGGCCCCTCTGAGAAGAAAGGGATGCAAGGAACCACGGGGAGTGAGAAACATTTTCCATAAAAAACGAAGAAGCCCGGAAAGCATTTTTCGGGGTCATGAAAAATGACTTCGAAGAGCAGGATCATTTTCCTTAAAATATGAATAGGAAGATACTCATATTCGGAAAATATGAATAAAAATTCTTCAAGATTCTTGTAAGAAAAACGTAATGACAACGGGCTGAAAATAGACTATACTTAGTTTCAAGCATTCGGAAAGAACCAAATGCAAAGTACACAGCCCCCGGAAGGCGGGGCAGAAAGAAGGAAAATATGAGAGAATTACTTGTACTCGCGGCTTCAAGGAGCAGCGGCGCAGAGATCTTCATTATCCTGGCTGCAATCCTTGTGATCATTCTGATCGCCCTCGTGATCGTGATCATCGCAACCGGTTACGTGAAGGCTCCTACCGACCAGGTAGTCATCATCTCCGGTATGCAGAAGGATCCGAAGTTCGTGATCGGACGTTCGTCCATCAGACTTCCGTTCCTGCAGAGAGTGGACCGTCTGTCTCTGAAGATGCTGTCTGTTGACGTTAAGACATCCAAGACCATTCCTACACTCGACTACATCAACATCATGGTTGACTCCGTAGCAACCGTAAAGATCGGTACCGATCCGGAGCTGCTCAGAAAAGCTTCCGAGAACTTCCTGAACAAGAATTCCGATTACATCAACAGAATGATCGTCAGCGTTCTCGAAGGTAACCTTCGTGAGATCATCGGCTCCATGAAGCTGGTTGATATCATGAACGACCGTAAAACATTCGCTACCAAGGTTCAGGAAAATGCAGCCGTTGATATGGCTAAGATGGGTCTTGAGATCGTATCCTTCAACATTCAGAACATCGATGATGACGGTCTCGGCGTTATTGAGAACCTCGGTATTGCAAACACCGTAGCCATCCGTAAGAATGCAGAGATCTCCAGAGCAAACGCTGAGAAGGAGATCGCAGTTGCTCAGGCAGTAGCTAAGAAGGAATCCAATGATGCACAGGTTGCATCCGATACCGAGATCGCTACCAAGAACAACGAACTGGATATCAAGAAATCCGAACTGAAGGTTCAGGCGGATATCAAGAAGGCAGAGGCAGATGCTGCTTACGAGATCCAGAAGCAGGAACAGGCTAAGACCATTGAGACCGAAACCGTAAACGTACAGATCGCTAAGGCTGAACGTGAAGCAGAACTGAAGAGAAAAGAAGTTCTCGTTCGTCAGCAGGAACTGGCAGCTCAGATCGAGCGTACCGCAGATGCTGAGAAGTACAAGGCTGAGAAGAGTGCAGAAGCACAGCTGGCTCAGAGACAGCGTCAGGCAGAGGCTGAGAAGTACGAGCAGGAGAAGGCTGCAGAAGCTCAGAAGGCAAAGGCAGATGCTGCAAGATATGCTGCAGAGCAGGAAGCAGAAGGTATCCGTGCTAAAGGTATTGCAGAAGCAGAAGCAATCAAGGCTAAGGGTCTTGCAGAAGCAGAAGCAATGGAGAAGAAGGCAGAGGCTTACAAGAAGTACAACGGCGCTGCTATGGTTGAGATGATGATCCAGATCATGCCTCAGATGGCTGCTGAGATCGCAAAGCCTCTTGCTTCCATCGACAAGGTAAATATCTATGGTACCTCCGGCGGAACAGAGGATGCAGGCATTTCCAAGGTTTCCGGAAGCATGCCCATCGTTATGAAGCAGGTATTTGATACCATGACCGAGGCTACCGGCGTTGATTTCACCGAGCTGATGAAGGCAGGCACCTATGATGCAAAGGTTACCAGAAACATCAACGTGACCGGACTTGACGGTGCAAGCGACGAAGTTAAGGGCGCTATCGCTGCATCGGTTGTCAATGACACCGAAGAGAACTGATCCCTTTGATCGGGAAAATGTCTGAGAAGGCCCGTTAAACCTGACAGACAAAGAAAAATGAATAAGTAATAACATGCCGCCGGGTCTCATGCAGATCCGGCGGTTTTGCTTGCGTTATCCTCTTGTTATTGGTAGTATAGGAGGCACAGGAGATACGGAAAATGACACAGAAAACAGATTCAAAGAAAACAGATGATAAATCTCAGAAAATACAAAAAGACCGGGTTTCGAAAAAGGCTCAGGATACCGGAAGCTCCGGGGACGTTCAAAGCATCCTTGAACTGATGCCCTCGCTGCTTTCCTGGTTTTCGGAAAATGCCAGACAGATGCCCTGGAGAGACGATCCCACGGATTATCATGTCTGGATCTCGGAGATCATGCTCCAGCAGACCAGGGTGGAAGCGGTAAGGGATTATTATGCAAGGTTCATGGAGGCCATGCCGGATGTGGAAGCCCTGGCAAAGATGCCGGAGGAGAGGCTCCTAAAGTACTGGGAGGGCCTCGGGTATTATTCCAGAGCCAGGAACCTAAAGAAGGCAGCAGAGATCATCTGCCGGGATTACGGCGGGCATCTGCCGAAGGAAACGGCGCTTTTAAAGAAGCTCCCCGGGATCGGACCTTATTCTGCCGGAGCCATTGCTTCCATTGCCTACGG
>JAGACB010000167.1 GCA_017614345.1 Lachnospiraceae bacterium | reverse complement strand
GTAAGCCTGAACGTAAGCCGTAACTCCCTGAAGGAACTGGCCCGCTCTGTGGTATCAGAGCTGGCCGGAAAGGCAGAACGCAAGGGGCTGGTATTGTGGTTCGAGGCAGGCCCGGAGGAGATCGGCACAGAGGAACCCGACAAGAAGCCCGGCCGGGAGGAGGATCTTACAGCTTCTTTTGACCCGAAATGGACCTATGAAGCCCTGCTCAATATCGTGGACAATGCCATCAAATATACCGACAGCGGCTCCGTGCAGATCCGCATCAGCGTATCGGATATGTTTGCCAGGATTGATGTGACGGACACCGGTATCGGCATCGGGGAAGAGGATTCTGCAAAGGTATTTCAGAGATTCTACCGCTCCACGGAGGTTTCTGCGGAAGAGGGCGTGGGGATCGGACTGTACCTGGCCAGAGAGATCATCACTGCCGAAGGCGGGTACATCCGCCTGACATCGGAGAAAGGGAAAGGCTCGACCTTTTCCATTTTCCTTCCGACAGGACAGTAAATCTGTCAAAACTGACAGAATTGAAATTCCATCCGGAAAGAATTCAGAAAGATTCCTTGTGTAGGATGGGTATTGTAGAAGAGAGAGAGCTACATACACTATCCTCTGGAAAGGAGAATCAAGGAATGGAAATCTTAAAAGCAACAGGACTGAAAAAAACATACGGAAAAGGAGATACTGAGGTACATGCGCTTCGTGGCGTAGATCTTTCGGTGAATAAGGGAGAGTTTCTGGCCATCGTGGGAACCTCCGGAAGCGGCAAATCCACACTCCTCAATATGCTGGGAGGCTTAGATCAGCCGGATGAAGGCACCGTCCTCATCGACGGAAACAATCTGCAAAAGATGAAGGATGAGAAGATCACTATCTTCCGGAGAAGAAAGATCGGATTTATCTTCCAGGCCTTCAACCTGGTACCGGTGTTAAATGTTTATGATAACATTACTCTTCCCATCGAACTTGACGGAAAGAAGCCTGATCAGAAGTTTATCGAGGAGCTCCTTACGATCCTCGGATTAAAGGAGAAGACCAAAGCGCTTCCGAATCAGCTTTCCGGCGGACAGCAGCAGAGAGTGGCCATTGCAAGAGCACTTGCTTCCAAGCCCGCCATTATCCTGGCTGACGAGCCCACGGGAAATCTTGATTCCAAGACCGGACTTGACGTACTCGGGTTACTGAAGACCACCTGCCGCAAATATGACCAGACCCTCATCATGATCACACATAATGATGATATTGCGCAGACTGCAGACCGGATCATCCGGATCGAAGACGGTCATATTGTAACAAGATAAGGGAGGTGAAGGATCATGAACGTAAAGAACTCTCGCTCCATTAAAAAGCTTGCGACAAAGAGCCTGAAGAAATCCTTTGTGCGGAATCTGATCGCAATCTCCGCCATTGCCCTTACCACACTGATGATCACCAGCGTTTTTTCGGTAGCATTTTCCTTTAAAACTGCTTCGAAGGAACTGGAATCCAGAATGCACGGCTGCTACGCAAGCGGCTACATCGACGAACTGACGGACGAACAGTATCAGGAGCTGCTTGCCAATCCTGCCACCAAAAAGACCGGAACGGAACTGAAGGTGGGTACCTTCAGCGGACAGCCCTTTGAAAAGAAATCCCTGGAGCTGTCCTACCTGGATGAAAACTCCGCAACATGGCATTTTGTCACACTTGCCGAAGGCCATATGCCGGAAGCCAAGGACGAGATCGTGCTTGATAAGGCGGTATTACAGGTTCTGGGGATCGACGCGAAGCTCGGAACCGAGGTTACTCTTCCCTACCAAAGCTATCAGAAGGATGCAGAGCCCGGAGTGAAAACGGCTACCTTCCGTCTGGCCGGATACTTTGAGGAAAATGCCATCGGCCCCTGCCACTACGCCTGCTGTTCGGAAGCATTTGCCAAGGAGGCAGGATATGTAAACCGGACCAATGTGGTCACAAATACAGACGTTGTTTATGTTGCTCCGGAAGGAGTATCAACTTTTCAGATCGGTTCCTACGGAGAGCAGACCAATGTTTCCGGGGACAATGATTCCCTCGTGTTGATCGCGCTGTTTCTGGTTGTGATCGCTCTCAGCGGATATCTGATCATCTATAACATTTTCCAGATCTCCGTGGTAAATGATATTTCCTACTACGGACTCTTAAAGACCATCGGTGTTACCGGAAAGCAGATCAAGAAGATCGTACGGATCCAGTCTCTGATCTTAAGTGCAGTGGGAATTCCCATCGGTATTCTTCTCGGAACCGGCGTGGGAGCCATGACATCTCCCATTATTCTGAAGTCTACGATCCTGTCCTCTGTAGCGGACAGTTACTCCACAACTCCCTGGATCTGGGTTCTTTCCGCATTATTTGCCCTGATCACCGTGTTTATTTCCTGCAGTAAGCCCGGCAGGATCGCTGCCGGCATTTCCCCTGTAGAAGCATTCAAGTACAGCGAAGTGAAGGTGGACAACAAGAACAACCGCCACGTTTCGGGCTTATTCGGAATGGCCGGGAGAAACATGTCCAGAAACAAGAAGAAGACCGTTCTGGTATTCCTCTCCATGTCCCTTCCCATTGTGATCCTGTCCTTAGGACTCAGCTTTGCAAACAACATGTCCTTTGAGAAGTTCTACAGCTCCGATTATGCATTCAAAGTCAGCAACACCGACTACTTTAACTATGAGGTTCCCCGGTATTCCGAGGAGACGGTAAATGACTTCATTTCCGACCGGGATATCGAGAACATCAATTCACAGTATCAGTTTGAAATCTCCGGCTCTGCCTATACGTTCAAGGGGATTTCCGAGACCAAGGAAGGGAACTGGTCCGTCGTAACAGGCCTGGATGATTGTTTATTTGACAAGGTTCAGGTGGTGGAAGGCGATCTGAGTCCTCTCTTTAACGGGGATTCTCATGCCATTGCCCTGAATGAGAACGGAACGGATTTTCAAGGGCAGAGCGTAAAGAACCTGAAGGTGGGAGATAAGGTTACCATTAACTATTCTTTCCAGAGAGTTTACGATACCAGAACCGGTGAGACCTTAGATCAGGCAGCTCTTTTAAACACCCCTACGGAATACATCGGCTCCGAAAACAGCGGAACCTCCGTGGATTATACCATCTGCGCCGTTGTAAAGCCCTCCGATGATGTGTATATCGGATACATGTTCATGGATGCCTATGCATTTGTCCTTCCTTCCGAAACGCTGAAGAAGGATACGGACGGCAACATTTACCGCTATCTGCAGGTATTTGACTCCCCGGATCAGGATAAGGTTGCTTCTGCAGAGGAATTCATCGAGGATTACAGTCAGAAAAACGGCCTTGCCTACAGCAGTGACAAGACCGAAAGAGCAACCTTCAAAACCTTTGAAGATATGATCAGACGCGTGGTTACCACCCTCTGCATAGTTCTGTCGGTGATCGGCATCCTGAACTTCATCAATGCAGTCCTGACCGGTATTACCACCAGATCCCATGAATTTGCGGTCCTGAAGGCCATCGGCATGACGGATCATCAGCAGAAGAGAGTACTGGTTACAGAAGGCATGTTCTACTGCCTCGGAAGTATCCTGTTAGGCTCCGGCTGCTACACCCTTCTTCATGCGCCCTTTGTAAAGCTTTTCGAAGGCCTTGACTACGTCACCCCTCAGTTTTCCCTGTTCCCCATGTCCATGATCGCAGTGATCTTCGTGATCCTCGGCATTGCCATCCCCTACCTCGTTTACTCGGTAGTGGCAAGACGGACCGTGGTAGAGAGACTCCGCATCAACGAATAAAATGTGTTTTTGGGGACGGTTTAGTTGCAGGTCTCTGACCTGCAACACAAACACATTTTTGTGTAAATGGGGACGGTTCTAAAAAACACATTTTCGATAGAATAAGGAACACCCCGGATTTTGCATTCTGAGCAAAAGCCGGGGTGTTCCTTATGCGGATGATGACAAAAAAACCGTCCCCCTGTCATCACCGTAAGTTCTTCGTAAGTACATTTTCAGAAAATGGACTGTACATTGTTTTCGCATCATACTATAATGAACAGGTAAGTTGCGTGAATTGAAAAGGATCCCGAGGCTCAGACATTTTCCTGAAAAATGATGGTTTAAGCCGGGATTCTCCGAAATAAGAAAAAAGAGGTGAAGTCCATGCCGCCCAGCAGACACAGTTCTTCCAGCCATTCCAGCAGTAGCAGATCGAGCCGGCCCCGCAGCAGTTCTTCGAGCCGTTCTCGTTCCAGCAGCAGCTCCTATCGGTCCCATTCGTCTTCGAGCTCCAGCTCCACGAGACGGACAAGCAGCCCTATTGCGACCAGGTCTTCCTATAAAGCTACCAGAAGTGCCAGACCCAGGATCAACCAGCCTTCCGGATTCCGTTCTTCCACGTATAAGAGCACTACTTACTACTGCAAGAAGCACGATTATACCTACTATCCCACGGACTGGACGGATGAGAGCACCGGCCGGGTATATCGGAAGGGTTTCTACGATGAGGCCGGTAACCGGTATGATACCCTCATCTTAAAGCACAATGAAAAATATGAAAATGTGCCTCTGCACTGCGAGTATTGCGGTACGAGCATTGTCCGGGACCTGACGGATGACACCCAGACCATGTCCTGCCCCAACTGCTCCGCCAATATGATCATGGATGCGATCCTTGATGACCGTGATGAAGCAGCGGATTATCTGACCAATGGCGGAAGCTCCTATGGCAGTTCCTACAACAGCTCTTACAGCAGTTCCCGAAGATCCTCCGGTCTGAAAAGACTGATCAAATGTTTCATCTTCGCCGTCATTCTTACGTGTATTGCCCCGTGTAGTGTGTTAGGTTTCTTTGCAGTCAGCATGCTGAAGAACTCAAATCTCACCATCCAGAACATTTCCGACCTGACCCAGTCACAGCCGGTTGCGGGCACCCAGCCGAATAACGGCGGTCAGGGAAATGTGATCAACGAGGATACGGATATCTTCGGAACCACCATTTACCTGAAGGCCGGGGAGGACGGCTACGAATACACCACCTACGAGGATTATGATAAGGTCCTGAAGTGGAGTGCCAGTGACGTAAGCTATTATGACGGCGAAGCAGATGTGTATTTGTGGTACAATCTCGACATGGATCCCTGCATCTGGCAGTACTGGTACGAGGGCATTTCCTCCGATTACGGCGACTACGGCTGGATGGAGTACCGCGAAGGAAAATGGTTCGTGGAAACCGGCGAAGGCCTCTGGGCGGAGCTTGATGAAAGCAAGTACGATATGTCAAAGGTATGGCATTTCGCAGATCCTTCTGACATCAGTTTTTATGGTATTGAACTTGAATAACTTTGCATAAGGAACACCCCGGATTTTGCTCGGAATGCAAAATCCGGGGTGTTCTTTATACTATCAAAAACGTGTATTTCAGAACCGTCCCCATTTACACAAAAATGTGTTTTTCAGAACCGTCCCCATTTACACATTATTCGCTCATTTCGAAATACAGGCGGATGGTGTAGTCTTCGCCGTTCTGTTCTTCTGTGACGGCGCCGTGCATCTGCTCCATCATCCGGTGGATGTTCTTTAAGCCCTGGCCGGTGCTCTCTACGGGATCATTGCCCTGGCGGATCCGGTTGGAGATGCGGATCATCAGGAAGGGGTGGTAGGAGCCGGTCAGCTGCTTCAGGTTCTCAGCGTTCTTTACCTCGGATACTTCGAGGGTGATGGGGCCGTTGTAGTCTGCGTATTTGTAAAGATTTGAGGAGACGTTGTCGAGGATCCTGGTGGCTAAGTCCACGTCAATGCTCATCTTTCTTTCGGGCCATTCGATCTGACAGTCGGTTTCAAAGCCGTGGTCCGTCAGGTCGGTGACGAACATGCTCAGGATGTCGTTCCAGAGCGTTTCGGGGCGTTCGGCGATCTTCTCTTCGGGAGAGAAGGATTTTTCCTCCGCCGGATCATTTGTCTTGCTTTCTTTATTGTCCTGATTCCGGGTCATAAGGAAGCGTTCGAAGAGCTGATCCGTCATGTGCTTGATCTGCTCGGTCTTTCGACGGGCTTTTTCAAGGTATTCCGTCCGGGTATCCTGATTCAGCTCCGGCGCCCGGATGATCATATCCAGATAGAGCATGAGGCTGGTCAGAGGAGTCCGGACATCATGGGCTACCGCCACGACCAGATCTTTATTGGCTTCGGCAATGGCTTCCCGTTCGGTGATATTTTCCAAAAGACTCTGACGCATGGCATCAAGGTTTTTGGCCAGAACACCGAGTTCATCATTTCCCTTGATCGTGATGGGCTGGTCAAGTCCTCCGCCCTCTAAGACCTTGATCTCATTTTCGAGCTGGCGGATGTAACTGATCTTCTTGCTTACCAGACCGAAGAAAATTGAGAGAAAGAACAGGAAACTTAAGATCGTTCTCACATGATTGCAAATATATGTAAATGAATAATCAGAGAAACTGTACAGATATGCTGTTGCATCTGTGTCTGCAAATTTGATGTCGCGGATGCAGACACCGTCATAGTCGGCAAGATAATTGTATCCTCCGTAAGATAATCCGTCTTCCGTCTCGAAATAACTGAAGTATTCTGTCCCGTATAGGAGATGTTCCCCCTTATAAATATTTAAATCGATCATCGAATTCTTTTGGGAGAGCCACTGGTCAATCTCCTCTGTAGATACATCTTCGATACAGATCTGTTCCTTATGAACCCATTTCTCAAATTTGTTCATTTCAAGATCGTTAATGTATCCCGTGAGGATAAATGAGTCATAGGGATAGAAAACAGACTCTACAACAAGACCGGAAAGATAGTAGAACAGACCCGCAAAAGCACCGGAGATCAAAATCGCCATGACCAGCTTGATTTTGAGACTGTGAAATCTTTTAAGCAAAACGATACCCCTTTCCCCAGACGGTGACGATATGCTTTGGCTCATCCGGCGTATCCTCCAGCTTTAAGCGGAGCTTCCGGATGTGGACCATCACGGTGCCGTTGGCGGTGCTGTAGTACTGCTCGTTCCAGACGCTCTCGTAGAGATTCTTTGCGGAAAAGATCTTGTTCGGATAGAGCATCAGAAGAAGCAGCATCTTGTATTCGGTATTGGTTAAGTCCACGGACTTCCCGTCCCGGAGCACGTAATTGGTGTCCGGATGAATGCTGATGTTCCCGATGGTGATCATGGGATCCTTCTCATCATTTTCCTGGGTTTTGCCGCTGTAGATGCGGTATCTTCGGATCAGGGCCTTGACTCTTCCGAGGAGCTCCGCATAGGAAAATGGTTTTGGCAGATAATCATCGCCGCCGATCATGAGGCCGATCATCTTGTCGGACTCGGAAGCCTTGGCGGTCAGGAACAGTACCGGAACGTTGGAGGTCTTCCGGAGCTGCTCACAGGTCTGGATCCCGGTCATTCCGCTTCCGAGCATCACATCAAGGATCACCAGGTCGGTATCGGGAGTCAGGAGCTCCAAGCCCTTTTCACCGTTTTCCGCCTCCGTGACCGCATACTGTTCGCTCTCCAAAAGGATCCGGACTGCGTCGCGGATATCTTCGTCGTCTTCAATGATGAGAATATTTGCGATGGACATTTCTGCCTCCTATAAACTCAGTTTTGCCTGGTTGGTATCGTTTGCAAAGTTGTTCAGTTCGTAGAGGATCAGGACCTCTTCAGGCTGTTCCTCGTTGAGGAGCTTCCGGAAAGCTCCGGGATAATACCGGGGATCGATCATGATCACGGTTCCGTAATCCGAGAGAAGATAGGGTACAAAGCAGTTGGCAAATGAATCCTTCAAAACCACAATGGTTCCTTTGCCGTTTCCGGTCTCGATCCGGATCTCTCCGAAGTTTCCTCCGAAGAAGAACTGATACTGATCCTTTTCCGTTAACTTGTCATATTGGTACATGGCGGAGGGTTCTCCTGCCGTGGTGACCTTCAGGGTCTCGAGGGACCACTCTTTGGGATCGGTCCCTTCGGGGCATGCCGCCTCAATGGGATCCGGGATCCTGGATGGATCCAGCGTCTTTGAGTAGAGGGAGCCTAAGAAGGTTTCACTGACGCGGATCCGTTCATAAGCGCGCACTTTTGAATCTGTTTTTTCTTGTCCTTGCTCGGCGCTTTCTTTGTTATCTGTCTGAGCAAAAGAGCCTTCCTCTTCCTCTGAAAGATGGTTTTGCTCTTTCCAGACACGATATCCGATCTCAGCCCCGGCCGTGGTCCAGTGGTGGTCCGTCCGGTAGTAGATCTGTTCGGAGTCTGCAGCGGCTGACAGGGCCTCACGAGGGTCCGCAACCCTTACCTTGGGCATCCGTTCCTTTGCTTCCTGATAAAGCACATCGGCGTCGTAGATCTCGGCACCGGCAGGGAGCTTATCCTTCAGGATCACTCCGGAGGAGGGAACGGGAAGCATGCTGAAGGAGATCTCGGGGAATTCCTCTGCGATCCGTTCGATCCGGTCAAGGTTATTGCGATAGCCCCTGCGGTCAATGTCGCTGTCCGTTACCTTTTCAAAGTAATATCCGTCCCTGCCGAGGTAGGCACCGTTTTGGTCTCTTGCCCCCATAGTCTTTCGGATCACTGTGGTGGCGGAAAGGACCTGATCCCTGCCCGGGAACTGATCGCTCAGGGTGTCCGAGAGGTCCTTCTGAAACTTGCCGGAGTCTATGTCGGATACGGAGATCTCCTTCGGCAGAGTGGTGAGCACCCGGTTCTCCTGCTCGGAGAAGGTCCGGGGCGTTTTTACCAGGGTGAAGACTCCCAGCCCGAAGAGGGCGGTCAGAAGTCCTGCCGAGAAAAATAATTTTCCTTTATTCATGGGTTTATCCTGCTCTTTCCTTAAACTGATCCTCAGAACCTGAAATACAGGAAGGGATTGTAGCTGTCGCCCACCAGGAACAGAAGTCCCAGAAGGAGGACCACCGTCATATAGACGGCGCTTGCAATGGAAATGCTCTTTTCACTGAGCTTCAGCCGGTCCTTACATTTTCCCCATAAGAGGGCGGGGAGAGAGGTTGATCCGACAGCAAGGATGAGGAGCAGGATCCCGTGGGTCCTCAGGTAGTAAAGGGTCATGGGATCGACAAACCCGTGCGTTCCTATCATACTGCCGAGATAAGAGAATAGCAACCGGAAATCTTCGCAGGCGAAGATGACCCAGCCGATGATCACCAGGAACATGGTGATGAAATGACGGAAAAATGAAGGCAGACGGGAGAGCAGTTTTTTGAACACCAGCTTCTCCAGGAGCAGAAGGAGGAAGTAGTAAAGCCCCCAGAGGACAAAGTTCCAGGCTGCTCCGTGCCAGATCCCGGTGAGAGACCAGACCACCAGAAGATTGATGATCTGGCGGAAGGCTCCTTTCTTATTTCCTCCCAGGGGAATGTAGACATATTCCCGGAAGAAGGTGCCGAGGGTCATGTGCCATCTGCGCCAGAATTCCGTAACGCTCTGAGATTCGTAGGGGTGGTCGAAGTTCTCCGGGAAGGTGAAGCCGAGCATTTCCCCGAGGCCTATAGCCATATCCGAGTATCCCGAAAAATCAAAATAGATCTGGAAGGTAAAGCAGAGAGCGCCGATCCAGGCAGTGACCAGAGGCATACAACCCTGAGCGGTCAGAAGCTCCGGGCCGGATGCGGTGACAGTGCTGATGGCGGAGATCTCCTCCCACAGGGCTCCTGCGGGATTGGCCAGAAGGACCTTTTTGCCGAGACCCTTGATAAAGCGGGTCAGACCGGAGTAGAAGCGGTCCGCATTGCATTTTCGATCCCGGATCTCCCCTGCAATGTCCGAATACCGGACAATGGGTCCTGCTATGAGCTGGGGGAACAGGCAGACATACATGCCGAAGTCCAGGAGATTGTGCTGGGCTTTTACATTTCCCCGATATACGTCTATGGTGTAGCTCATGGTCTGGAAGGTGTAGAAGCTGATGCCGATGGGCAGCGCCAGATCCAGAAGTCCGATCCCCGTACCGAGAAGAGAGTTGATGTTCGTTAAGGCAAAGTCCGTGTATTTAAAGAACCCCAGGATCCCCAGATTCCCCAGAACGGAGAGGATCAGGATCCCTTTCTTTAAGCCCTTCTTTTCATGAAGGTCCG
>JAGACB010000166.1 GCA_017614345.1 Lachnospiraceae bacterium | reverse complement strand
TGTTAAGGCTGCAGGTGCCATGCCGAGAACGCTCATGGTCGTAAGGATAACTGCCAGGAGCATGGTCAGGGTCCGTTTTTTAGTATTACAAAATTTTGACATGGCAGTCCTTTCTGATTCGGTATTTGTGTGTTTTTGGGGACGGTTCTGATTGACACATTTTTGTGTTTTTTGGAACCGTCCCCATTTACACATTTTTGTGTTTTTTGGAACCGTCCCCAAAAACACACCGTTATACGTTTTTCTTCTTGGATCTGATTACAAGCACTACAACTACAATGACAACAGCAAGGACCACTACGCCGACAACAGCAAGGAGGGCCACACCTATGAGTAACAAAGTCAGGCCTGCACCGATAGATGTTTGGCCGGGAACCGGTGAGGGTGTGGGGGTAGGTGTAACCATGGTGAATCCGCTGTTAGAAGAGGTTACGGATTCAGCAGTCTGCTCCTCGGTTTCAATCGAAGAGTTTGTGACAGAGGGATCCTTGGTTTCCTTTTCGGAGCCCGCCGGATCATCAGAAGTTTCCACTGAAGTCTTCCCTTCTCCGGAAGTTTCCTCCGTTCCTTCTTCAGATCTGCTTTCTTCAGAAGTTTCTTTCTCAGATGTTTCTTCCTCGGAGGTCTCTTCTACGGAAGGTTCCTCTGCAGCGTTCATGAGTTCTTCACGGGCCTGTGCAAGGAGAAGGTTGTTTTCTCCTGTGGACTGTTTCAGAACATCGTCCCGGTCCTGAAGGATCTTCTGCGGGTCAGGCTGAGCCATCAGCCGGCTGTCGATCTTTTCGATATCCGCAGTGAAGGGGATGGGCTTCAGCCAGTTCTCGTCATCGGTCACGAGCGCACGGCTCGGGTCTGTTGCAGGAAGATCAAAGTCACAGCGAATGCCGCTTGCCTGATCATTTTTCACCTTGTTCCTTACCGCATCAGCAGAAATAAGGCGACCGGTATACTGGGTAATGATCGGTACTGACAGGACCGCAGCGTAGGGCTCGGAGGTGTGGATCACCACCGGAATGTTCTGAGCCGACCAAGGACCGGATTCTGCGTTCGGATCCCCGGAGTAGGCAGGCAGATCCAGGCAGAAGTCCCTGTAGGAGTAGTTTTCCGTTCCCTCGTAGCCGAAATAGTATCTGTAATGCTCGATCTCCTCACCGAGGGTGCGATCGAGCTCGGAGCATTCCTCGCTCCCGTCCACCAGGTACTTGGAGCGGAACACTGCCTTGGTGTGAAGGGCATTCAGATAATCGTTCACTGCCTCCGGATCTGCCAGGTCATTTTCCAGGATGCAGACCGCACGGTACTTCTGATAGGTAAAGGCCAGGGCCTGCTCTTTCCGGTGCCAGGTGTTGTCCGAATAATGCGCCAGATCGTTGACCCAGGACGCACCGGCGATCGGGACGCAGGTGATATAGTATTCGTAAAAATTTTCTTCAAACCATTTTTCGTACTCAGGGTCGTCCCAGTCTGGCTGGCCCTCTCCCTTAGCGATCCACGCTTCCGTTTCCGGAACAAAGATCTCCTTGTCGGAAAGCTCAGGCTGGGCAGAGAGCAGAACCCCGTAGACCACCGGCTCCCCGGGATAAAGTTCCGCATCCATGGCGGGGGAACAGATCGGTTCATAGCCGCTGAAGGTCTGTTTTTTCATAGGGAACAGGTACAACAGGAGCAACTGAATGTCCTTATAGAGCGCCAGTTCTTCTTCCGAGATCATAAAGTATTCCACATCCTGAAGGTAGTTGCAGAAGTATCGGAATTCATTCAGAAACTCCTTCAGCGCCTCCTCATCAAACTCCGACCGAGTCCCGGAAAATGCCTCCGTCTTATTACACAGCTTGATCTCATCCATAATGATCCGGACCTGGGATTCGGAATAGCTTTGCTGAAGATACAGCTTATATATGGTGGCCGGCTGGGTATAATCGATCTCAAAGCGGTCCGTATGATATTCAATCTTCTCCGCAAAGGAAGGATCCCGATACCAGGTGCGGTAATTCTTCACAAAAAAACTGTAGACATTATTTTCCCGGGTAATGCCTGAAATCATGTAATCTTCCGTTTCCTGTTCCAGACGCTTTTCGTTATACTCCAGCATCTTCGCCAGTTTTTCATTCAGGTCGGTATGGGTGGTCCGGGTCACATAGCACTTGTTTAAGAGGTCGGTCACGAGAAAATGATCCAGCACCACACTGATCCGGTTATCGGCCACGGTATAGTTGATCGGATGGATCTCGCCAACCAGGACCAGCTCATACTTCTGCATGTCCACACTCCACTCCAGATGGCCGATCCGGTCATTAAAGCAGTTGGAGAGCTGTTTTAAGTCAAAGGCGATGGTACTCTCATAGCTCAGATTCTTCTTTGCCTTGTACTGATAGTGAAGGCCCGCATAACCGCCGGCTTTGAAGGACAGTGTCACTGCACCATCATTTGCCTTGATCTCTTTGCCGTTTAAGCCGGTCACCACCAGAGAACTCCGGTCCATGCCCGCCGAGATCTCCGGAAGGGCAAATGTCACCTCTGCCTTCTCATTTACGTTATTTTGCAGGATCAGTTCGGATTCCACCAGTCCGGTCTGTGTATTCACGTTCACGGAAAACGACAGAACCGAGATCGTATCCCGATCCCCTGAAAGTGCGGGCGCCGCCTTCACGGGGCTCACCCATAAACCGAGCACCGTGATCAACACCGCCATGAGCGCCGCAAATATACTCTTCTTTCCTTTTGCCCCTGATATCTTTTTCATAAATCATTCCCCCGATGTGTTTTTGGGGACGGTTCTGTTTGACACACAAATGTGTTTTTCAGAACCGTCCCCAATTACACACTTTTCAATTATGATTGAAGAACGATCTCACTGATCTTTCCGTCTTTGATCACAATGCTGATTCCGACACCGTTGGTGCGGACATAGTTTCCGTGGATCTCTTCGAAGGAAGAGATGGAGCCGGCTTCGTCATCTAAGGCTCCTCCGCTGTGGGTGATCCGGAAGTCATCTGCCATGTCAAAGGTTCTGACTGCGAAGGGATAAATCGTCTGGTAATCCCACTCGGCATCATACTTGCCGAGGGAAGCCGTCCGTGTAAGCGTTCCGTTCTTCAGGTCATCCTTGGCACTTACATTGCCGTCAGCATCCCTGAAAAATGCTCTCTCATAATCCTTTACCACATAAGATCCGTCAGCAACAGCCGCATCTCCCACGATACCGGAGTAGCCTCCCGCTACCACGCTCTTCTGGCCTTCTTTCGTTACAAGGTAGTTGCAGAGCTTGCGGACAGGGCTGTCTTCCGGCTCATCACTGCGGTAAACCGCATAAACGATCTTGGACAGCGGATACTCACCGCTTTGAATGGTCTCATCCGAGGGAACCACACCGTTGATGCCGAGGAACTTGACATTGTCCCTCACATGCTGTTCTTTTGCATACAGATATACGGAATAACCCAAAGCAGTATGACTGTTCTCGTACTCGGCGATGGAATCCACCAGACCACCCATGTCACCGATATAGTATTCCTTGGGCGCATCCATCATTGCCTCACCCTGCATGACCATCTTCTCCATCAGGTTCTGGCTTCCGGAGTTCTGCTCACGCTGGTAAGCACAGATCTTCTCATCCTCACCGCCGACTTCCTTCCAGTTGGTGATCTTGCCCTGATAGATATCCCTGATCTGATCAAGCGTCAGACTGTCCACGGGGTTGGCTTCATTTACCAGGAACACAAAACCGTCCCGGCCGATACCGGTCATCTCAAAGGTAACACCGGCGTCCGCAGCACGCTTTAAGATATCATCCGAAGGCTCGGAAACAAAGATCACATCCACGGTCTTATCGATCAGGTTGTAATAAGCATTCTTGGTCGTGTGGTGGATAATGAACTCTTCTGCCTCCTCCTGGGAAAGACCCATGGTGGCCTTAGCAATCTCGAGTGACATAGGATACTGTGCCGTTGCACCGTCCACCTTCGGATAGGTGTCCTTTGTGAACAGGAACTCGGCCTTTTCTTCTCCGGTCTGCTTCTCAGACTCTTTCTCGGATTCCTTTTCAGACTCCTTTTCAGTCTCCTTCTCTGTCTGTCCCTCAGACTCTGACTCGGAAGGCTTTTCCGTAGGCTTCTCTGTAGGCTTCTCCGTTTCATTTTCGGAAGGTTTCTCCGTAGGTTTCTCAGACGGCTTCTCCGTCTGCTCCTCCGTGGGCTTTTCCGTCTGTGTGGTCTCCGGCTTTGTCGGATCCACGCTTGGTGTTGTTACACACCCCGTCAGTCCCAGGATCAGGGACAATGTTACTGCTGTAGCCAAACTGCGCTTCTTCATCATTTTTCTCCTCCATATCCTTTTTTTCCTACTCAGCCGCATAGGGCTTTTCGTTTATTCTAAACCTATACTCCCAATATAAAAAACACTTGGCCGAAAGTCAATACTTTCGGCCAAATGTAACAATTCTTAACAGTTCGTGGGAGTTATTGATTCTGCAACCACTCTGATTCCAGCTCGCGTAAGACGATCTGTGATTCCTCTGCATCGCCTGCAGGCGTCAAGTTCTCATCAAGCTGTACAGACTTATCTCCGTCATCAAAATATACGACCGGTACATCCGGATCATAAGGTATCGTCTCTCCGCCGAAAAATGCATTATGTTCATTCATATGCGTAAAATGGAGTTTTTCAGCCTCTTTAAACTCTTCCTTTGTAAGACGACCATCCAGATATAAGCAGCGAAGCATTGCGAACATAAATGTTTCACCGTTAAAATTCTTTAATTCTTCAGCGCCATCAGTCGCTGTCTGCTTATAAGATCTGATTGCATCCAGAATCACCTTGGGGGAATCTTCTCTGTTGTAAAGCACATCGAACTGCTTGGCACGACCCTTAAAAGTACTGATTGCCTGCTGGAAAGAATTAAATGCTAAAATTTCCATCAGATATGGATAATCCAGGCAAACATCCAGTACCTCTTCCGTAGACATAACATCATAATCCAGTTTCTTCAGACTTGTCTTGTCATAGGCCTCTGAAAGATCCATATCCTTCCATTCCGGGTCAGAGGGAGTGATCTCATAGTAAGTTTTCGATCCCTCTGTCTGAAGCTCCAATGAATTCTCTGTTTGATCCGGAAGATCATTCTTATCATTCCCTTCCGCAGAACCCTTTGTACATCCCGTGGTACCTGCAAGTACCAGAACTGTGAGAGGTAACACTACAAAGCCGATTTTCATAAGGTTGGTTAGTTTTCGTGTCATATATATTCCCCCTTTCACTCAATAATATGCAGTATAAGAAACACCATTGTAAAGGAAATACATATCATATACCGTCCCCTCACTTCAATTCAATTTCATCCACTTCGGATCAAGATCTCTTAATATAATCTGTTCTTCTTCTACATCGCTTACAGTGTTTATATTTTCATCAAACTGTTCGTTGCCGTACAGACAGTATATCTCCTCTCCGGAAACGATACCCCAGCACTTTTCCCCGAAACTTATAACACTGATAGGGGCGCCTGCTTCATACAGTACCGTTATCTCCTCGCATTTTTCTTGGAAGAACGAAGCTTCCCCAAAGTATTTTGATTGAATAATTCTAGTGGTCAATTCTCCAATGCACTTTCCATCGCAGAATACAAAATACACAACATGGTTCGGTGTAGAACTGTTCTGGATTGAAAATGGTTCCGATACCATATAGTGTCTCGTAAGATCTATGTTTTCCGGGTTGATCGATCCCACGATCAGATCATCAACAGTCAACGTCGCTTCCACATCACCATAATAGACGATATCTAAATTCGGATCATAGGGCACTGTTTCTCCCCCATTGGCAGCAATCCTCTCATTCGAACACTCCCAAAAAAATCTTTCAGCCTCTTTAAACTCTTCCTTCGAAATGCGCCCATCCAGATATAAATGGTGCATTATCAGAAACATGAAGTACTCTCTCGCACCGGAATTGATATCAGATTCTGTCTGAACCTCCGTTGTCAGTTGGTTCCTGATCTCTTCCATAAAGACTTCCGGTGCATCTTCCCGGTCATACAATATCTGATACTTCTTCGAACGAGCCATCAAAGCTTTGAATTCCTGAGAAAAGTCAGAAGAGTACCCCAACTGATTATAGCGCTGAGATTCGAGACAAACCGCCAACAACTCTTTCGTCGACATGGCTTCAAAATCCGGTTTCGCAGAACTCGTCGTGTCATCAGACTCGGAAACATCCGTGCCATTCACTCCTGACTCCTCCGTCTGAATCACAGTCTTTTCCGAACCATTGCCTTCCGATAAATTAACAGTACATCCTGAAATACCTGCAAGTACAAGAACAGTAATGGGTAATATAACCAAGCTTATTTTATTGCAGTCAGTTTTTTTTCTCATACTCTTCACGTCCCTTCATTTCTGCAATAAGCCGATAAAAATACACAAAAAACTACACAACCAAATAAACCACTGTTTTTCCGATAAGTTCCATGACCTCTCGTCGAGGTTATCCTACTGTCAAAATATCACAAATTACAAAAAAATGGAAGAGCCGGTGAAAGAAATGCAGATATAGTGAAAGAACGACATCCGGAAAGAAGACAAAAAAACCGTCCCTCTGTCACCAAGGGACGGTTCTTATTGTCAGCTTGTTACTTAATCCTCGTCAGAAGAAACCGTTTCGTAGTTTTCGCCGGAAAATGCTTCCGCCGTCTGGTACAGATAAACTATCTCTATGATCGACACAACCAAAAATACGATCGCTGCAATTCCGGAGATCAGGTATGACATACACAATCCCACGATCATAACGACAAGGCTTACGATATACCAGATCCACAGTTTTTTCCATTTTTCCGACAGCGCATCATCGATACCGATAAGCACCTCTGCATTCGCCCGGAACAGATAATATGAAGAGATGATATCGATCACATAGAGGACCAGGTAGAAGAACAATATGATATAGGCCAGGTTAAAATTACCAAACTTCAGTAATAACAGTGCCACTACGCAGATCACGTACAGGACAAATCGGATCAGATTACAGATCAGAGCCGCACGATATTTTGTCTCGTAAGTTACAAGTTTGAACAGGGAAAATGTTACCAGACCGTGGCAGACAACCTGTGTGATCAGGGGAACCCAGACAAAACCGATCTTAGAAATGACCGTCGCACCGGTAGAGATGATCACCGCCCAAAAAATGAGTATGAGCCATAAATGTAATTCCGATCTGTTCCGTATCTTTTTATCTACCACTTCATGTCTTGCCTCAGACGCCTGATACTGAGCAGCCTCCAATTGATCTTGTCTGTACTCATGTTGAAACGCCCGATTCCGATAGCTCATGCACGAATCCATCTTAGGGCAGTCGGGACAGCCTTCGACACCTTCGTTTCTGCAGCACTGCGCGATTTTACAGCTTCCCCCGTTGGGAATGGTCCTTCCGGGTCCTTCCTTGCATCCGGGGCAATTCAGCTCTTCTTTCCACTTACATTCTTCACAATTGTTTCCGCAATAGGATGTCTGCATGTGCTCACCTCATTGTGTATCAAAGGATACACCCTTTCTGTTTTTTTAGGTCTTATATGTATTTCAAAAATGCCTGTACCGATGCATACAGATACACTCTTTCTGTTGTTCGCTTTTGATGACAAAGTCACCCAAGAATTATCTGCACAAGATATCCCACCAGCAGATGTGCCGGGTAGAAAACGTAAAAAAGCCATTTGGAGAACTTCGGGAATCTCCCCTTCTCTCCGTTGTAGAAAAATGTGATCACGGTCATGGCCAGCACCTCAAAGAGGAGGTTTTGCCAGCCGAAGTTCCGGAAGGAGAATTGAAACCCGTCCGTCACGATCTGAGAGAAGAACAGGATCAGGATACAGACAAGGTACCGGAGCAGGTTCTTCTCGCGAAGCACATACATGACAAAGATCAGAATGGGCCCTGTGATCATCCACTCCGCATGAAGGACCCAAGTCAGGAAAACGATCCCTGCCATCAGAGGGATCCTGAGCCACAGCTTCCATCCGCTCTCCCACACCATCAGGACCAGAAGCCCTGCAAACAAGGACGCCATCACGTTCCAGACCGTGAACAGCCGCCATATGGGCTCAGAGGAATACTCACACAGATAAAAGGGCACCTGGGTGATCAGTGCAATGGCTCCCAGCCGGATCGCATAATCCTTTTTCGACCTCGTATAACGAAACCCTTCCGAGATGAAAAAGAAGAACACCGGCGGTGCAAACATCTGTGCATACAGAAAAAAACGCCCGAGAGGAACCGAACGTATGGGGTACCTCCCGAGCACCGTAAACATGATCATATGCCCCGTGCCCATCAGGATCAGCGCAATATACTTCAGCAGATCCCGGTTGACGAACCGAAGCGAGTGTGTTTTTGGGGACGGATCAGTTGCAGGTCTCTGACCTGCAACATTGACACATTTTTGTGTTTTTGGGGACGGTTCTTTTTGACACATTTTCTTTCCCCCTGTCACCTCTGCTACTCCATCAGTTCCTTCACGATATGCTCGTACAGAAACTGGTTCTTCTCGCGAAAACGCCTGCAAACTGCCTCCGCCTGTTCCTCCGAAGGCATGGAAATGCCCAGTTCAAACAGGGGATTTCTGCCTTCAATGACAGCCATGCGGGCCATGTATTCCGTGTCGGAAAGCTTGGTGGTCTCGGTACGGACCGCAACCTCATCACGCATCTTGAATTTGTTGGTCTTCAGGAATTCGTCGATGTCCGCAATGATCGCAGGGGACAGTTTGCTCTCGAAAAAGCCCAGGGTCTGCTCGCCCTCCGGTGTGATCTCGTAATGAGATGAGTTGTGCATAGTCTGAAGGCGGATCAGATTCGCCTCCAGAAGCTCCGAAAGCACCTTCTGGAATGTAAAGAAATTGGTGTACTCCTTCGAAACCATGAACTCCGACATCTGGGAATTGGTCACGGGAAAATTCACTTTTTTCAGAAGGTACAGCACCATCAGTTTATATAATGTTTCGGGATCCGAAAACATGAATCATCCCTCCCCCTCAGGCAGCAGACTGCCCTGATAAATGTAACTTGTCTTCAATCTGTGATGGATCTTGTTGAGCACGGTCATCTTCGCAGTGCTCCATTTAGGTGCGATCAGAGAATCGCTGGGGCCGTCGCCGGTGAGCCGGTGGATCACCAGGTTCGGTGACAGATTGCCTACGCACTTGCAGACCAGATCCACATAAGCGTCCTCGGACAGGACTTCAAACTTTCCTGCCTCGTAGTCCGCAGCCAGATCGGTACCGGCCAGCACATGCAGAAGCTGAAGCTTCACCCCGGCCGTTTTTGTGGTGTTCAGATACCGGACGGTCTCGAGCATCATCTCTTCCGTCTCTCCCGGAAGTCCCAGGATCACATGGGTAATGACCGGGATCCCCGCCTCAGAAAGGCGATCGAGCGCATCCTCATAGCACGGAAGCTCATAGCCGCGGCGGATATTCCGGGCAGTCTCCTCATGAATGGTCTGGAGCCCCAATTCCACCCAGATGGGCTTTCGCTCCGAGAGCTCCCGCATCAGGTCCACCACGTCCTGATCCAGTTCATCGGGTCTGGTGGCAACGGAAACCGCAACCACATCCGGCACGTCCATGGCCTGACTGTAGATCTTCCTCAG
This sequence comes from Lachnospiraceae bacterium, assembly GCA_017614345.1. Taxonomy (GTDB): domain Bacteria; phylum Bacillota; class Clostridia; order Lachnospirales; family Lachnospiraceae; genus JAGACB01. The sequence continues at coordinate 5,826 of JAGACB010000166.1, read as the reverse complement.
ATAATCCACGGAGCCGTAGGTATTGGTAAATGCCTGAAAATAGGCGATGAACTTCCTGGCGGGAACCTTTTTCTGAAGGCTTTTCTTCTCAAATTCGATCTGTTCGGGGATCGAAAGGATGGCCGGAGCGGAAAAATCCCCGGATCCTCCGGCACTGCAGAAGCTGCAGCCGCCGAACCCGATCTTCCCGTCCCGGTTGGGGCAGGTCATTCCGCCGTTTAAGCAGAGCTTATAGACCTTCTCCCCGAATTGTTCCTTCAGATAGTAGTCAAAGGAATAATAAGGCTTTTCGCCCCACATTCTTCTCATTTCTCAGCGCATCTCCGAACTGCATCTGCAACTACCTCGGGCACTCTCTCATCGAAAGGCTGAGGCAGGATATAATCCTCGTTCAGTTCCTCATCGGAAACCAGATTTGCAAGAGCCTTAGCAGCCTCGATCTTCATCTCGTCGCTGATCTGGGTTCTGCACTCAAGCGCTCCGCGGAAAATGCCGGGGAACACAAGAACATTGTTCACCTGGTTCGGGAAATCACTCCGTCCGGTACCGATCACTCTGATGCCGGCCTTCTTAGCCACGTCAGGCATGATCTCCGGAACCGGATTGGCCATGGCAAATACAATGGCATCCTTGTTCATGGTCTTAGCCATTTCCTCGGTCACTGCATCCGGAACGGAAACGCCGATAAATGCATCTGCACCGTTTAATGCATCTGCCAGAGAACCGGTCAGGCCTTCGGGATTGGTCACATCAAGCATCTTTCTCTGCATCCAGTTCATCTTCTCATCGGATGCTTCAAAGATACCTCTTCTTCCGCAGAGGATCACGTTCTTTGCACCGTACAGGAGCAGCAGCTTGCAGATGGCGATACCTGCAGAACCTGCACCGTTGATGACGATCCGAAGATCCTCGATCTTCTTGCCGGTCAGACGAAGTGCATTGATCATACCTGCCAGAACCACGATGGCGGTTCCGTGCTGATCGTCATGGAATACCGGGATGTCCAGCTCCTGCTTCAGTCTCTCCTCGATCTCAAAGCAGCGGGGAGCGGAGATATCCTCCAGATTAATTCCGCCGAAGGTAGGTGCAAGACGCTTAACGGTCTCGATGATCTCCTCGGTGTCCTGTGTTGCAAGGCAGATGGGAAATGCATTTACCCCTCCGAACTCCTTGAACAGAACGGACTTTCCTTCCATGACCGGCATAGCTGCCTCCGGTCCGATATTTCCCAGGCCCAGAACCGCACTACCGTCGGAAACGACTGCAATGGTGTTGGCCTTCAGGGTATACTTATAGGCATCCTCCACATTGTCATGGATCTTTCTGCAGGGCTCAGCTACGCCGGGAGTATAGGCCAGCGCCAGTGCCTCTCTGGAATCCACTCTCATCTTGGCAACGGTATCCAGCTTTCCCTGCCATTCCTCATGCAACTTCAGTGACTGCTCGTAAACGTCCATTTTTATTTTCCTCTCTGATCCATTCGGATAAATATTTCCGCCCTCCCAAAGGATCCGTCATTTCCCTGATCCGAAGGAAAGGGCATTGTCTGCTTTATCATAACAATTCGCAGAAAGAGTGTCAACTCAAAAAAGGATGAGAAAACCGGCCACCTACTCTCGGGTAAGTAGCCGGTCAGATCGATCATTCGTTTTCACCGAACAGGATCTTCATATAGTTCATCTTCTGTGGAATGATCCTGATAACCTCAATGTAATTATCATGAATTCTGTAAAAGGCTTTATAGGCTTTGAAATTCACCGTATAGAAGCCGGTAAACAGGCCTCTGTAATATAACGGGATTCCTGACTTAGGACAATCTTTTTTCTTTGTTATTACTTCAAGAAAATCATCGACATACCTGTCTGCCGTATCATAATCCTGAGATGCCTCCAAAACATCATCCCATACCTTTTCCATATCTTTCAGGGAGTCCGGAGTAAATCTCAAAATATAACTCACTTCTTCTGTTTCCTCCTACTCCTCATATGAGCCCTGAAATCTTCTTCAGAAACCCAACCATCCTCATCCGCGGAACGGATTCCGGCATTTAATTCACACATCAGGCGGATCATTGCTTCAGCCCTTTGAAAATTCTCTTCATCCTCCATGGTCCGAATGCTGTAGGAACCCCGACCGTTTTTTGTAAGATAAACAGGCGAGCCATCTGCAACCTGATCAAGAACCGCTCCGTAATTTCTCAGATCAGAAACAGGTGCAATTTTAGGCATACACTTCACCCCTTTCATGTTTTCTGCTTTGATGATAGCATAGGAAAATGTTTATTTCAATGTTTTTTCGAAGAATTCTTCGAAACTCTTTCAAAGCAGATACTGTAATATAAGCATAACCATTCCAACAAACCGTCTACCCTGCGAGTCCTGCACAAAATCTCCACAAAAAACCCGGAGAAAAACGATCAATAGTCACAAAAAATAATTTCCTCTTGTAAAATAATCACGCAGGTCTTACAATGCACTTGTAGAAACGGGCCATTCGAGCCCTTGATCTTTTTGTTTCGATCCTGTCAGGTGCATTTTTATTTCAGCATCCCCCACCGGATAACAAAATCTTACAATTTCTAATTTCATTTTGAATGAGGTATTTTTATGCAGGAAAACTACAATGCGCTGAAATTGGACGCCCTTCGCGAGCTGGCTAAGAGCCGGGATGTCAAGGGTTATGCCACTATGCGTAAAGCGGAGCTGATCGCGGCACTCACCGCATCAGAGGAAAGCAGTTCCGCCAAGACTTCCAAAACTTCGAAAACCAAAACTGCAAAGACTTCCGAAAAAAAGGAAGAAACCAAAACCGTAAAATCAGCGAAAACATCTGAAAAGGCCGAAGAGCCGAAGTCTTCCAAAACATCCAAAGCTTCAGAAAAGAAAGAAGATAAAAAAGCAGAAAAGACTTCAAAAGCAGTTGAGGAAACTTCTGTTTCGTCAAAGAAGAAAACATCAAAAGAAATCAATGCTGCCGAGACCGAAACGGCTCCGGCAAAGAAAACGCCGGCAAAGAAAGCTTCTTCAACCAAAACAGTTTCTGCAGTCAAGGAAAATGTTACCGAAGAAGCATCTTCCGAGAAAGAAACAACTGCCTCCAAAAAGAAGTCCTCTTCCAAAAAAACTTCTGAAGAAGAAACTGATGTAACCAAAGATACAGCAAAAGCCAAAAAGACCACAACAAAAAAGGCAACTACCGGAAAGACCACGAGAAAAAAGAAGGGTGAAGCAGAGGAGCAGACCGTTTCCGAGAACCCTCAGGAAGCTTCTGCCGAAGCAGGCTCTGAAAGTGCCGCTTCCGAAGATACAGCCTCTCAAGGTGAGGATACAGCCTCTCAGGGTGAAGGTGCATCATCCGAAACTGCTGCTGAAGGATCAACAGAAGCCGCTGCTCCCGCATCGGAGGAACGCGGGCAGAAGCCTCTGCCGAAACCGAATGTACACGGAAAGCTGGATATCATGGCCAGCGGTTACGGCTTCATCCGCAGCATTAATCCCGACACGGGCGATAAGCGTGATGTATATATTTCCAATTCATTTATCCGAAAATACAATTTAAAGACCGGGGACGTCATTACGGGTAACTCCCATCCGACTTCCCGATTTGATGCGATCTTCTATATCACTGCCATCAACGGAGTATCTCTCAGCGAAATAATAGCCGCCAAGAAGGCTGCTTACGAGGCCAAAAAGCTTGCTGCCGCTGCAGCAGAAGAAGGCAGGGAAACCCTTGATGCAGACTCCGAGGCAGGTTCCGGAGAAGTTTCCGAAGGCCGTGCAGCAAGAAGTACCGCGGATCAGGCAGAACAGGCCACCGGTACTTCAACAGGTGCATCGGGAACAGGTACTGAAGGTGCTGCCACTGCCGTTCAGGCCTCTGCTTCCGAAGGCTCCGCTGCAGGCTCCTCCGCTTCGGTTTCCACTACCGCAGGTACAGCCACTGCAGGTTCCGCAGAATCCGCAGGTACAGCCTCTGCAAGTTCCCGCACCTCCGAAACATCAGGCGACGAGTCTCAGATGCGTCCTGAAGCACCGGAAAGCCGTATGAGCTTTGAAGGACTGGATGCGGAGCGGGACGGTTTTTCCGTTCAGGACAGTGAATCGAAAGTCATCAACATCCAGACCCGTGAGGTGGAGGGTGTTTACGTGATCATGCCGGACGGCTACGGTTTCCTCCGTTGCAACAACTATGTGCCCGGAGATCAGGATATCTTCGTATCTCCGCCCACCATCCGCCGCTTCATGTTACGGGACGGTGACTACATCAAGGGCGTAGCCAAGATCAACGACCGGTTTGATGCCCTGATCAAGATCCATTCCATCAACGACTTGGAGGTAGACTCCGAAGATCAGGTCCGTGCCTTCCGGAATCGGATCACCTTCGAAAATATGACACCCATTTTCCCGGATCAGAGGATCCATCTGGAAAATCCTTCCGATCCGACCCAGATCGCTACCAGGATCATTGACCTGGTGAGCCCCATCGGAAAGGGCCAGAGAGGCATGATCGTATCGCCGCCCAAGGCAGGTAAGACCACCCTCTTAAAGCAGATCGCCAGATCCATCCAGGCAAATCATCCCGAGATCCATCTGATGGTCCTTCTGATCGATGAGCGTCCCGAGGAAGTTACGGATATCAAGGAATCCATCGGCGTGCAGAATTCTGAGGTGGTTTATTCCACCTTTGATAAGGATCCCGAGAACCACTGCAAGATCAGTGAGCTGGTCATTGACCGCGCCAGACGTCTGGTGGAATCCGGCCGTGACGTGGTGATCCTCTTAGATTCCATTACCCGCCTTGCCAGAGCCTACAACTTAGTCTGCGAGCCCAGCGGCCGTACCTTATCAGGCGGTCTCGATCCTACGGCTCTCCTGATGCCCAAGCGCTTCTTCGGCGCTGCCCGGAACATGAGAGAAGGCGGTTCCCTGACCATCTTAGCCACTGCTCTCGTCGACACCGGAAGCCGCATGGACGATGTAGTCTTCGAGGAATTCAAGGGCACCGGCAACATGGAGATAGTCCTGGACCGGAGCCTGTCCGAGCGCAGGATCTTCCCGGCTATCGACATCCTGAAGTCCGGTACACGGCGTGAGGATCTGCTCCTGAACAATATCGAAGCAGCCGCCATGAACGTGATCCGCAAGTCCACCAACGTGGCCCGTCAGGAGGAGGCCGTGGAGCATATCCTTCAGATGTTCTCCCGCACCCAGACCAACCGGGACTTCCTGGTGGCACTAAATCAGATGTACAAGCGCGGAAACCTGTAACATATAAGAATCCGGCCCACTCCCCTTCCTTGGGAAATGAGCCGGACTCTTTTTGTTTCAGATTTCAGATCCGTACACTACTTCTTTACATCATTTTTCATACATCGATCTGTAATTACTTCTTTCTTGCGATGGTCAGGATCACAAGCCAGAGGCCTTCACCGACTACTGCGGCTCCGAGTACTGCCATTAAAGCATACATCCAGCCGGGAGCGGAGGAACTCTTTCCTGCGCCTAAGGAAGCTGCCTTACCGGCCTTTGCAACGGTTCCGTCAGACATGGTAACAACAAGCTCGCCGTCCTTTACTTCGATGGAGGATACGCTTACGCCGTCCTTTCCATCCTTTCCGTCCTTGCCGTCGGCACCGGGATCGCCCTTGTCACCCTTATCGCCTTTGTCGCCTTTTTCTCCCTTATCGCCTTTCTCTCCTTTGGCTCCGGTCTCACCCCGGTCGCCCTTTTCACCCTTGGCACCGGGATCACCCTTATCGCCCTTGTCGCCTTTGACTCCGGTCAGGCCCTGATCGCCCTTGTCACCCTTGTCGCCTTTGTCTCCTTT
>JAGACB010000165.1 GCA_017614345.1 Lachnospiraceae bacterium | reverse complement strand
TTAAAACCATATGTCAGGGAAATGCTGGAGCTTTTAAAGAAAAGGGGCACGAAGCTGGGGATCGCCACCAGCAACTCCGGAAGACTGGCCTTGGCTTCCCTTGAAAACCATCAGATCCGGGACTATTTTTCCGTGGTTCTGACGGCGGAGGAGATCACCAAAGGAAAGCCGGATCCCGACATTTACCTGAAGCTCTCAAGTGAGTTAGGGGTAAAGCCGGAGCACTGTGCCGTCTTTGAAGATGTGACTCAGGGACTGGTCAGCGGAGCCAGAGCCGGGATGATGACGGTTGCCGTGGAGGATTCCTATTCAGCCTCCCAGAGATTGATCAAGGAACGGATGAGCGATCTGTTCCTGGAGGATTATTCGGGCTTTGTGTCGGCTTTGAAGAATGAGTTAAACGAACAGTAATATATATACAAGGAGAACCGGAATGGAAAGAAGATATTCCAAAGGACATCAGGGGTATGTACAACACCGTAAGATGTACTATATAGGCCTTACGGCGGTGCTGATCCTGCTCGTGGTTGTATTTGTGGTACTATCAAAGGTGGTCCCCCAGCCTCATAAGCCCATCATGATCGTAATGGCGATCTTAAGTGTCCTTCCCATGGCAAATATCTTCTCCACCATGGTGGTAATGATGCCCTGCAAGAGCGTTCCCGAGGATCAGTATGAGCGGTTTGCAAATGCTGCAGGAACCGGCCTCATCAGCGCCGAGCTTCATATCACGGGAACCAAGCTTCCCACCATTCCCTTAATGTACGCTTATGTGCATCCAAACGGCATCATCGGTTATTGGGAGGACACCAAGATCGACAAAAAGAAGGCGGAAGAGTATATCGAAGCCACCCTTCGTGCCGGCGGTGTGGACACCAAGATGACCATTTTCACGGATTTTGAAAAATTCTTAAATCGTGTCAGCGAGCTTCAGGAGAAGCATCCGGTTTCCGAGGAAACTGCAGATGAGAAGCTCATGATGACACACAGAAACTTGAGAGCAATCTCTCTGTAAGGAGGCATACGGGTGATCAGCAGAGTGGTAGAACGAAATGAAGCCGGCCAGCGTGCGGATAAGTTTTTGCGTAAGCTGTTCCCCGAAGCACCGTCTTCCCTGATCTATAAATGGCTGCGGAAGAAATCCATTACCTGTAACGGGAAAAAGATGGACGGCAGCGAAAAACTGGAGCAGGGAGATCTTCTGAACTTTTTCCTGAGTGAAGAGACTTATCTGAAGTTTCAGGGAAAAGGCACAATGGAACAGACGGAGGTCTCTTTGGATTATGGAAAATGGAGTCCGAAGATCCCCGTCATTTATCAGGATGAGGACGTTCTGATCTTAAATAAGCCTGCAGGGATCTTATCCCAGAAGGGCGACAATTCCGATTATTCCGTTGCGGATTTTGTCCGTGACTATTGTATTGATAAGAAGCTTTATTCCGCAGAAGATCTGAAGACCTTTCATCCTGCGGTGGCCAACCGCCTGGACAGAAATACCAGCGGTCTCATCCTTTGCGGCATCTCTTTAAAGGGTCTGCAGGAGCTTGGAGGCCTGATCGCGGAACGATCTCTGACCAAGGAATACCGTGCCATAGTTAAGGGCCGGCTTTCCGGGAAGGAAGGGTATCTCACCGGAATCCATAAAAAGGATCAGGCAAAAAATCAGGTGGTGATCCTGGATCCGAAGCTTCATAAGACCTATGAAGAGGCTGAAAAAGCGTTGGAAGAACTGAAGGCTTCTCAGGATAAACGGATTAAAAACAGTGATCCGAAGGAGTCTGCAGATCGGAAACGGGAGATGGAATATGGTTCCCGCGTTGCTCTTACGGGTTATCGTGTGCTGGAGGAAGTGAAAACCTCTTCAGGATCATTTACCATGGTGTGCGTCACCTTATATACCGGCTATTCCCATCAGATCCGGGCCCATTTTGCTTCTATAGGCCATCCTCTGGCAGGAGATCCGAAGTACGGAAACAAAAGCTCCGGAAGGGAAGCTAAGAGACAGATGCTCCATGCGGAGCGCCTGGTGATCCCGGAGGAAGTGAAGGCTCTGCCGGAGCTTTCGGGAAAAACATTTACCGCGGACATCCCGGGTGATATGAAGAAATTCTGGGATGATCTGAAAGGAGAAGTATGAGCACTCAATCGGATTTCCGAAGAGGACTTGCCGCAGGCATTCCCATCGGACTCGGATATCTTTCGGTATCCTTTACGTTCGGGATCCTTGCAGTTATGTACGGCCTTCACTGGTGGCAGGCGGTTCTGATCTCCATGCTGACCGTGACCTCCGCCGGACAGTTTTCCGGTATCGATCAGATGCGTGTTCCGGGGCAGTATCTGCCCATGCTGATCGCACAGCTGACCATCAATGTCCGGTATTCCTTCATGTCTGTTTCCCTTTCGCAGAAGGTGAGCCGTCATTTCGGCCCCCTTTCCAGATTCTTCCTTTCCTTCTTTGTTACGGATGAGATCTTTGCAGTCGCATCCGGGGAAAAGGAAGTCAGCCGTTCCTTTTTCATGGGCCTTGCCCTGATCCCTTACCTGGGCTGGAGTCTCGGAACTCTTCTGGGAGCACTGCTGGGAAATGTGCTTCCGGATTTTATCTTAAGCGCTCTCGGAATTGCGATTTACGGCATGTTCGTTGCCATTGTGGTTCCCGAATTAAAGGGAAATACCTCCCATATGGTGGTGGTATTCCTGGCAGCCCTCTTAAGCTGTCTCTTTTACTTCGTACCGGTTCTGAACAAGATCCCCGGCGGTATCGTCATCAGTATCTGTGCCGTGACCGCCGCTGCCGTAGGAGCCTTTCTGTTCCCGGTTCCGGATGAAGAGGAGCCGGAAGCTTTTGAAAAGGAGGGCAATGCATTATGAACATGACGCATTTTCTCTGTTCCCTCCTGGTGATCGCCGGAACCACCTTTCTGATCCGGATGATCCCCTTTGTTCTTGTCAGAAAGAAGATCAAAAACAGATGGATCCGGTCTTTTTTGACCTACATCCCTTATGCGGTACTGACGGCTATGACCGTTCCCGCCATCTTTTTTGCAACCTCTTCCGTGATCAGCGGTTTCACAGGTCTGGTCACGGCAGTGATCCTGGCACTTTCCAAAAAGAGCCTGACCGTTGTGGCTGCCTGTTCCTGTCTGGTGGTTCTGGTAACGGAACTGATCCTGAAGGCCACAGGATTATTATGATCCCTTTGGGGATCCGGAGGTGAGTTATGGCAACCTGGAATTCCAGAGGTCTTCGGGGCTCTACCTTAGAGGACCTGATCAATCATACCAATGAGTTTTACCTGGAGCAGGGCCTGGCTCTGGTCCAGAAGATCCCGACCCCCATTACTCCGGTGGAGTTTGATACTGCCAACCGCCGTATTACCCTGGCCTATTTTGACCAGCGGTCCACGGTGGATTATATCGGTGTGGTCCAGGGCTATGCCGTTTGTTTTGATGCCAAGGAATGTGCCTCCGACAGCTTTCCCCTGGCAAATATCCATGAACACCAGATCGAGTTCATGAAGCATTTTGAGGAACAGGGCGGCATTGCCTTTTTCCTGATCCATTTTACCGAACGCAGAGAGTTTTATTATCTGCGTTATGCAGACCTTCTGCCCTTTTTAAAGAGAAGGGAAGAGGGCGGTCTGAAGCATTTCAAGGTCAGCGAGCTTTCCGAGGAGTGGATGGTTCCCTTAGAGCGGGAGAGCAGGCTGCTGTATCTTAATCCTTTGGCCAAGGATATCGAATCCAGGCCGTAAACATAACATGTTGATCGAAGATCACCTGATAAGATAACCGATGAAGGTTCGGGCTTTTCGATCACATGATGTATATCGTTTTTCTTTATTTCGATTTTTTAAAAAGATTCCCTTGACAGATGAAACTTTTCCTGTTAAAATTCTGACATTATACATTTATTGTGTTATCACTCTACCACAGTAAAGTAAAACGAACAGAAATTGAAGTTGCAGGAAACGGATAAGAACATTTTCCTGCTTGAGAATAAGAAAGTGAGGTTACCCTATGAACCGACTGATCCATACACCCGAAGGGGTCAGAGACTATTATAATCAGGAATGTGCCAGAAACATGGCCCTCGGCAATATGATCGACCATCTGTTTCTTTCATACGGATATCGTTTTATCCAGACACCTACCTTTGAATTCTTCGATGTGTTCAATAAGGAACGTGGAAGTGCCAGAAGTCAGGAAATGTACAAGTTTTTTGACAACCATAACGATACCCTGGTGCTGCGTCCTGATATCACCCCTTCCGTTGCAAGAGCTATCTCCAAGTACTATCTGAATGAGGATATGCCGCTCAGACTGGCTTATCACGGAAATGTGTTCACCAATGCCATCAGCTATCGCGGAAAGCTGGCTGAGATGACTCATTTAGGATGCGAACTGGTGGGTGATCAGACCACGGAAAGTGATGCAGAGGTGATCTCCATCACCATTGAGGCCCTTCGTCAGAGCGGTTTAAAGGATTTCCAGGTGGAGATCGGAAATATCGAGTTCTTCTACGGCATCATGGAAGAGTCCGGCTTCTCCGAGGAGGAGATCAGCGACCTTCACGACCTGATCGAGAACAAGAACTATTTTGCCATTGAAGGTCTCTTAAATCAGAAGGAGATCCCGGCTACTCTGAAGGATGTGATCTTAAAGCTGCCTCAGATGTACGGCTCCATTGATAAGATCCGCGAATTCAAGAACCTGACCAGGAATGAAAAGGCCATTCACGCCATTGAGCGCCTGGAGAAGATCTATTCCCTGCTCTGCGCTTATCATATGAACGATCACGTGACCTTTGACTTGGGTCTTCTTTCCGCATATAAGTACTATACCGGCGTGGTATTCCAGGCATTTACCTTCGGTATGGGAGATTTCATTGCCAGCGGCGGTCGTTACGACCATCTGGTGGAACAGTTTGGGAAAAATACTCCTGCAGTGGGCTGCTCCATCAAGCTTGAGCTGCTTCTTCTGGCTCTGTCCAGACAGAACGTGACCGTTCCCACGGATCCCGAACCCATGCTGCTTCTTTACGATCGTTCTCAGAAGAAGGATGCCATTGAGGCTGCCAGTGCCCTGAGAAATGCAGGCCATCGCCTGACACTCATGAGAAAGTTCGATGAGCGTACCATGAAGGATTATGCGGAATACGCGAAGAGAAACAATATCACGGAGATCTTCCGTCTTGCAGGCCCCGGCGCCTTAGAGAAGATCGATCCCGTGACCGGAGGCTGCAGACCCTATTCCGTAGCCGAACTGATCTCCGCGAAAATGACGGAGCTTCGATGAAGGGAGTTAACCATGAGATATATCACATTTGCCTTAGCTAAGGGACGTCTTGCAAAAAAGTCTCTGGAGATCTTTGAACAGATGGGGATCACCTGCGAAGAGATGAAGGATGAAAAGTCCCGTAAGCTGATCTTTACGAATGAAGAACTGGGATATCGTTTCTTTCTGGCAAAAGCCAGCGATGTTCCCACCTATGTGGAATACGGCGCTGCCGATATCGGTATCGTAGGCCGTGACACCATCCTGGAGGAAGGCAGAAAGATCTACGAAGTAGTGGATCTCGGGATAGGCCGCTGCCGCATGTGTGTGGCAGGCCCCAAGGAAGCCGAGGAGAAGCTGAAGCACCATGAGCTGATCCGTGTTGCCACCAAGTATCCCAACATTGCCAAGGATTACTTCTATAATCAGAAACACCAGACGGTGGAGATTATCAAGCTCCACGGCTCCATTGAGCTCGCACCCATTGTAGGGCTTTCCGAGGTCATCGTGGACATCGTGGAAACCGGATCCACCTTAAGGGAGAACGGCCTTGTGGTTTTGGAAGAGGTCTGTGACCTTTCCGCCAGAATGGTGGTGAACCCCGTCAGCATGAAAATGGAAAATGAGCGGATCTCCCGGATCATTGAGGATCTGACGAAGATCTGCCAGGAACAGCAAAAATAAAGGAGCGAAAAAGCCATGAGAATCGTGAAGTTAACAAATGAGTCCAGAGAGAATCTGTTAAGCGATCTGTTAAAGAGAGATCCCAACCAGTACACCGAGCAGACTCAGACCGTTGCAGAGATCGTTGCAGACGTAAAGGCACGCAAGAATGCAGCCCTTTTTGAGTATACAAAGAAATTCGACCGTGCGGAGCTGACCGCTGATACCGTTGAGGTTACCAGGGAAGAGATGGAGGAAGCATATGCTCAGGTGGATCCTTCCCTCATCGAGACCATGAAAAAAGCTCTGGTCAATATCCGTACCTATCATGAAAAACAGCGTCAGTACGGCTGGTTTGACACCACCGAGGACGGAACCTTACTGGGTCAGAAGGTAACAGCTCTGGCAAGAGTGGGCGTTTATGTACCCGGCGGTAAGGCAGCTTATCCTTCCTCCGTACTGATGAACATTGTCCCTGCAAAGGTGGCAGGTGTAAAAGAGATCATCATGTGCACCCCCTGCAACGCTGAAGGTAAGGTAACCCCCACCACACTTGTTGCAGCCCTTCTTGCAGGTGTTGACCGTGTATTCAAGGCCGGCGGAGCTCAGGCCATCGCAGCCATGGCCTTCGGTACCGAGTCCATTCCGAAGGTAGACAAGATCGTAGGTCCCGGAAACATCTTCGTGGCTCTTGCCAAGAAGGCAGTTTACGGCTACGTATCCATCGACAGCATTGCAGGACCCAGCGAGATCCTGGTGCTTGCCGACAGTACCGCAAACCCCCGTTTTGTAGCCGCAGACCTGTTGTCTCAGGCAGAGCATGACGAGCTTGCCAGCGCTATCCTGGTAACCAATGACGAAGAATTTGCAAAGAAGGTTTCCGATGAGGTGGAAGGCTTTGCAGCCGTTCTCTCCCGGAAGGAGATCATCCGGAAGTCCCTTGACAATTACGGCTACATCCTGATCACGGATGACTGGAACGATGCCATTGAAACCGTGAATGCCATTGCTCCGGAGCACCTGGAGATTGTCACCGCAAGTCCCTTCGAGGATATGATGAAGGTGAGAAATGCCGGCGCCATGTTCTTGGGACCTTACAGCAGTGAGCCTTTAGGCGATTACTTTGCAGGCCCCGATCACGTGCTTCCCACCAACGGAACCGCAAAATTCTTCTCTGCCCTTTCCGTGGATGATTTTGTGAAGAAGTCCAGCGTGATCTATTACTCCAAGGAAGCCCTGAAGAAGGTATCCGATGATATCCAGGACTTTGCCAAGGCCGAGTCTCTGACCGCACATGCCAATTCCATCTATGTGCGTTTTGAGAATGAAGAAAAATAATGATTGAACAAAGCGCGGAAGTATTGTATCGTTAGATCATAATACAAATGTTGCGGGAACATTTTCCTGCGACTGAGAGGAGCTCAAATGAAAAAGCAGGAACAGAAGAGATGTGCATCCGTGGAACGCACCACAAAGGAAACCTCTGTCCGTGTGAGTCTTGACCTGGACGGAAGCGGAAAGGCAGAGGTGGAGACCGGCATCGGTTTCTTTGACCACATGCTCTGCAGTATGATCCGTCACTCCTTTATGGACGGCACCATTAATGCAAAGGGAGATCTGGAGGTGGATTGTCACCACACCATCGAGGATACCGGTCTGACCATCGGCAAGGCTTTGAAGGAAGCCATCGGTGATAAGGAAGGCATCCGTCGTTTCGGCAGCGCCATCGTTCCCATGGACGATGCTCTGGTGCTCTGTGCCATTGATCTGTCCGGCAGACCTTATCTGGATTTTGAGGTTCCCTTTACCACCGAGCGTATCGGCGCATTTGACACGGAGATGGCTAAGGAATTCTTCCTTGCTCTTTCCAATGAAGCCGGGATGAACCTGCACATCCGTCTCCTTGCAGGAACCAATAATCATCACATTTGCGAGTGCGCTTTCAAGGCATTCGCAAGAGCACTTTCGGATGCGGTTTCCATTGACCCCAGAGTCAAGGGGATCCTGACCACCAAGGGTGCACTGTGAAAGGAGCTGTAAACCAATGAGCAAGCTTAATCTCGGCGTCGCCTTCTCAAACGGCGGCGCAGACGGATTTTTCATAAGGGGAAATGAGACAAGGATCGAGGATCCCGCTGCAGTCTGCGAGCAGTACTCCAGAAACGGAGCGGACGTACTCCTTCTTGAGGATGCCTCCTATGATGACGCCACCCATGACAAATGTGTGTCTCTGATCAAGGAGATCTGCCGTAAGGTGGACTGTACCGTAGTGATCTCGGGCCACGTAAACCGCCTGGAGGACGTGAAGAAATACCTCTATGCCGGTGCTGATCTGGTGGTTGTGGATCAGGAGAATCCCGTTCTTTCCGAAGCCATTGCCAGATTCGGTGCGGAGCACATCCTGACGGATGAGAAGGGAACCATGACCGTTCCTTCGGAAAATGTCTACGAATATCTGAACGTTCCGGAGACCTTTGATTTCTTTGCGGAGAAGAAGAAACGTAAGGACGCTGGCTTTGATACCACCCTTTGGGAGAGTCCCTTCACCTTCGAACAGTTAAAGAAGAATTCCGACGGCATGATCCCTGTCATTGTCCAGGAGGACGGTACCGATGAGGTGCTGATGCTGGCTTACATGAACAAGGAAGCCTTCGACATGACCATTGCCACCGGAAAAATGACCTATTACTCCCGGAGCCGTCAGACTCTGTGGATCAAGGGTGAGACCAGCGGTCATTTCCAGTATGTGAAGGCCCTGTACATTGACTGCGATGAAGACACCATCCTTGCCAAGGTTCATCAGATCGGAGCTGCCTGCCATACCGGAAATCATTCCTGTTTCTACCGGGAGCTGGTATCCCGTCAGAAGGAGACCGGTGAGAATCCTCTGCAGGTATTCGAGGACGTTTACAAGATCATCGAGGACCGCAAGAACAATCCCAAGGAAGGCTCTTACACCAATTACCTCTTTGACAAGGGCATTGATAAGATCTTAAAGAAGGTTGGAGAGGAAGCCACCGAGATCGTCATCGCTGCCAAGAATCCCGATCCCGAAGAGATCATCTACGAGATCTCCGATTTCCTGTATCACGTCATGGTACTGATGGTATTAAAGGGCGTAAGCTGGGAAGAGATCACCAGAGAACTTGCAAATCGCTAAACATTCATCTGCCTAATTGTTTATATTTTTCATATTTTTTTTATAACCGCAAACGTTTACTTTTACGGAAATTGCTTGCTTTTTGAGCTTTTTGCGGGTATAATGTACAAAAGAAATGAAAAAAATCAATTGAAAAGATTTTTATGTCTGACAAAGACTGACGACTAGACATGTAGATGATGTAAGAAGAGGAAAACGCCGAGTAAAAAAACCCGGCGTTTTCTTGTTAGTTGCCATTATTAGGAGGAAAAATGTACAGAAAACCTGCCATCCCGGATGACCTTCTGATGTCTGTTGACAAGCCGGCCCGTTATATCGGCGGAGAGATCAATTCCGCATCCAAGGATTTTGATGATCCCCGGCTTAAGACAAAACTTGTATTCTGTTTTCCGGATGTTTACGAGATCGGTATGTCCCATCTCGGCATCCAGATCCTCTATGATATGTTCAATCAGCGGGAAGATCTTTACTGTGACCGTGTCTATTCACCCTGGGTGGATATGGACAAGGTTCTGAGAGAGAATCAGATCCCGCTGTTCGGCGTGGAGTCACAGAGACCTGTGCGGGACTTTGATTTTCTTCTGATCACGCTGCAGTATGAGATGTGCTATACCAACATTCTCCAGGTTCTGGACCTTTCCGGGATTCCTCTCGAAGCAGAGGAACGGGGGGAGGAGGATCCCATTGTCATTGGCGGCGGTCCCTGTTCCTATAATCCCGAGCCCATTGCGGCCTTCTTCGATATCTTCTATATAGGCGAAGGGGAGACCCGTTATTATATGCTGATGGATCTCTGGCAAAAGATGAAGGCAGAGGGAAAGACCAAGAGAGAGTTTCTTCTGGAAGCCGGAAGACAGATCCCCGGGCTTTACATTCCTGCACTTTATGAGGCAACTTATAACGAGGACGGTACCATTGCCTCCTTCGGCCCTACGGAAGAAGGACTTCCTACCGTGATCAGCCGGGAGACCGTTATGGATCT
>JAGACB010000164.1 GCA_017614345.1 Lachnospiraceae bacterium | reverse complement strand
CGCAGAAGAAGCGGCAACCGAAGAGCCTGCAACTGAAGGCTCAGAAGAAGCGGCAACCGAAGAGCCTGCGGCAGAAGGCACTGAAGAAGCAACAACGGAAGAGCCTGCAACTGAAGGCACAGAAGAAGCAGCAACCGAAGAGGCAGCAGCAGAAGGCGCAGAGGAAGCAGCAACCGAAGAGGCAACACCGGAAGGTTTTCAGCACACTACCGAGACTACGGCAGAACCCGAGGATGAATCTCTGTTAGATGCCAGCGGCGACGTGGTATTCTATGAAGCGGTTACCGAGCGGTTCAGTTTTGAACCCAAGGGACAGGCAGACAGACCCAAGGCTCATGAGAACAACGCTGCTTTCGAGGATGACGGAGACGTTACCGAGAGACTTGACCTGTCCGAGACGGAGATGCTGAAGGCTCAGGCTGAGTTCGACGAGGCTAAGGCTGAGATCGAAAAGGCTTCTGAAGGGATGTCAAGTGAAGAGATCCGCAAGACCGAAGGGATCCATTTCCTGGATAACGGAAATATCATCTTCGGCCGCTATGATCAGGGCAAGGGTCCTGAATCCATCGAGTGGATCGTTCTGAAACAGGAACGTGGCGGAAAGCTTCTTGTGATCAGTAAATATGCGCTGGATTATCTGCCCTATCATGAGCAGAGCAGAGGCGTTTCCTGGGAGACCTGCTCCTTAAGAGAATGGCTGAACAAGTCATTTATCCGGACAGCGTTTACCGAGAATGAGCAGGCACACCTGATCGAGTATCATGTACCTGCAGACCGGAATCCCGAGTGTGAAACCACCGTGGGACAGAGTACCTATGACAGAGTCTTCCTGCTCAGTCTGAAGGAAGCTAAGAAGTTACTGGAAAATGACAAGAAGCGTCAGTGCCAGCATACTCCTTATGCCAAGAGTCATCAGCAGAATCCCGATGAGCGGAAGATGGAATGCTGGTGGTGGCTGAGAACCGCAGGAAACTTCATCTACAATGCTGCCGGTGTTGCAGCAGACGGTTCCCTGGTTTACAGAGGACGCCCTGTAGATGACGGTGACTCCGCAGTCAGACCTGCCATGTGGATCAAACTGAAGTGATCCTTGGGGTTTCGAAAACAACTTAATCAATGAAGCAGTAAGAGGGAAAGCCGGCCCTTGGGATTGGTTTTCCCTCTATCTTTTTGCGA
The DNA here is from genome assembly GCA_017614345.1 of Lachnospiraceae bacterium. Lineage (GTDB taxonomy): Bacteria > Bacillota > Clostridia > Lachnospirales > Lachnospiraceae > JAGACB01. Next base: position 19,970 of record JAGACB010000164.1, on the reverse strand, counting down.
AAGGTTCAGACAAATAGGGATTATTTCCCCGGACTGAACTTTTCTGATATGCCCGTGTATTATTCGGGCGGGGAGTAGTATCATGATCAATGAAAAATTACCCGGTCAGGCTCTTGAGCAACTGGCCGAAAAAGGGATCGCCAAAGAGGATATCATAGCGGTCAGCCCCGTGGACCTGTCCTTTGACAGTGAGTTTCTGGACGGATATGTGGTGCTGACACTTGATAAACTGGCGGTGATCAATTTTGATGACAAGCTGGAACAGGTGCGCATCTTCAAGGGTGTCACCGGTACTCATTACGGCGAGGACGTCAAGGACCATCCCATGCAGCTTTCGGTTTATGACCGTGAGAAGCTGGGAAGCTTAAAACTGGAGCACAACGTGGCAACCAACGTGCTTCTGGCCGTAAACGGCGAGACATCCATCCGTCTGGCCTGCTGTACCAATCTGTACCTGTCCCAGATGAACCTTCTGGTGAAGGCATCGGAGGATCCGGCTTCCGTAAAGGTGACCGTAAAGAAGGAAGAAGAGGCGGAGGAAGAGCTTTGCTGCCCTATCTGCCATACACCTTATCCGGATCCCAAGCGGAAGATCTGTCCGAAATGCATGAACAAGCGGTCCGTATTCTTCCGGACATTAAAGTATTTCTTAAACTACAAGGCCATGATCTTATTACTGATCTTAGGCTATATCGTGACGGCACTTCTGAATCTGGTGTGGCCTTATTTCTCCGGAACCGTTCTCTATGACCGGATCCTTGATAAGGACAATGAGTTCCTGGCCATGTTCGGCTTTGAGGACCGGTTTGTGACGGCTCTTCTGGTACTGGTCCTGATGATGTTCGGAACCAGAGTGCTGCAGGCCCTGACCAACGTGGTCCACGGTGTGGCTACGGCAAGGATCGTAACCAGTGCGGTCAGAGACATGAAGAAGGATGTCTTTTCCGCCATGGGAACCCTTTCCATGCGGTTCTACACCTCGAAGCAGACAGGTAACCTCATGACCCGTGTCTTAAGAGATGCGGAGCGTGTATCCGGCTTCTTCTTAGACGGATTTCCCTCCATCTTCATCAACTCCATCACCATTGTGGCTACCTTTATCGTCATGTTTTCCATGAACTGGCAAATGTCACTGGTAGCGGTGATCCTGATGCCCCTTCTGGTGGTGATGAGTGTGAAGTTAAAGCCCGGTCTCTGGGTGCTCCACGGCAGAAGACATCGTGCGGAGAGCTCCGTGAACAACCGTGTCAATGATAACCTGACCGGTGCCAGAGTAGTCCGTGCCTTCGGTCAGCAGGATGAAGAGATCAACCGGTTTGAACCGCCGAATGATTACCTGCGTGATGCGGAAGTCCGGATCGTAAAGTACAACAACCGTTTTACCCTGCTCTATGAAATGGTCCAGACCGTTTCCAGCATCTGGGTCTGGGTTCTGGGTGTGTTCCTGGTAATGCACTTTAAGACCATCCGGGTCGGTGAGCTTTTGACCTTCGTGGGATACATTGCCCAGTTAAATGCCCCTATGCGGTTCTTCTCCTGGATCTTCCGTTCCTGGACCGACAGTATCAATGCGGCCCAGAGAATGTTTGAGATCATGGATGCAAAGCCCGACGTGGTGGAAGCAGAGCATCCCATCCGCCTGGAGAATCCCAAAGGCGAGATCACCATTGAAAACATGTCCTTCGGTTATGACAGCAACCGCCCTGTGTTAAAGAAGATCAATCTTCATGTTCAGCCCGGGGAAATGCTTGGTATCGTGGGACGTTCCGGTGCAGGAAAGACAACGCTTGTGAACCTCTTGTCCAGACTTTATGACGTGGATGAGGGCGTGATCAAGATCGACGGCATTGACGTTCGTGAGCTTTCCTTCAACGATCTGAGAAGAAACGTGGCAATGGTTTCCCAGGATACCTACATCTTCATGGGAAGCGTTGCGGATACTATCGCCTATGCCAGAGATGATGTCACAAGAGAAGAGATCATTCAGGCGGCGAAGCTGGCAGGAGCCCATGACTTTATCTGCAGGATGCCTGACGGATACGATACCATGGTGGGTGCAACGGGACGGCAGCTTTCCGGAGGAGAGCGGCAGAGACTTTCCATTGCCAGAGCCATCGTGGCCAATCCCAAGATCCTGATCTTAGATGAGGCCACCGCCAGTGTGGATACGGAGACAGAGAAGCTGATCCAGGCCTCCCTGGAGAAACTGGTTCAGGGCCGTACGACCCTTTCCATTGCCCACAGACTTTCCACTCTGAGGGATGCCGGACATCTGATCGTCATCGAGAACGGCAGGATCGAAGAGGAAGGAAGCAGAGAGGAACTGGAGGCCATCGGAGGCATTTACCATCGACTCATGGAACTGCAGACCAAGTCCCTGTCCCTGGAAGAGATCTGAAAAGATCTTCAACTTTGAGGTGAGAAAAACAAAATGAGAAAAAATGACAATATCACGAATGAATATCAGGAAACCGTGGATCAGATGATCCGTACGGAGAGGATCGACAAGAGCAACGCAAAGTTCGAAAAGACCGAAGGCGGTTTTCTGAAGCTGAGCTTTAAGGGGAAGGAGTATCCGAGAGTGAAGGTGGTACGCCTCTTTCCCTTTACGGAGCCGGATCGGTATCTTTCCGTCCGGGATCCCGGCAACAAGGACCGGGAGATCGGCCTGATCGAGAATCTCCATGATCTGGATGCAGCTACGGAGGAAGAGATCAAGAAGCAACTCAATCTGTACTACTTTACCCCCGTGATCACCAAGGTGATCAATATCAAATCCGAGTACGGCTATGCCTATTTCCATGTGATGACAGACTGCGGCGAGTGCCGGTTCACCATCAACATGGGTTCCAACGCAGTGGTCCGTCTCTCGGATACCAGGCTCCTCATCACGGACCTGGATGATAACCGCTTCGAGATCCGGGACGTACTGGCCCTGACCCAGAAGGAACAGAGAAAACTGGATCTGTTTTTGTAATTGTTGCAGCGTAAAGCTCTGCAACTGTGAGGTGAAACAATGAATCTGAAATATGATATTTCTCCTGAGGTAAAGCAGAAGCTGAACCTCAGAGGAGAAGAAAGGATCTACTATTCCATTCCCTATGATGTTTCGGATGAGGGAAAATGGATCTCAGACGGTATGCTGATCGTCACCACCCTTCGGGTCGTTCTGGTCCGGGCAGGAGAGGTGGAGAAAAGCTACGATCTGAAGGACATTGTGAAGACCCGGGCGGAAGTCACTGTGGGCGGCGGTATGCTGATCGCCCGCATGGGAGAGAAGGAACAGTACATCACCCGGTACTCGGCCAAGCATCGTACCCGCTATGCTTATATTGCCCGGGGAATGAACATCCTGTCCAGGGGCCGGAGTGAAGAGGTGGAGAGTAAGGAAAAGGAAAAGATCTGCCCCACCTGCCACCGGGCCTTGAGTGAATCCGGCAAATGCCCCCACTGCGACAAGCAGGGAGGATTTTTCAAGAACTTCATGAAGATGATCGAGCCCTATTGGGAACGGATCTTATGGATCAATGTGCTGATGCTCTTAGCTGCCGGCGTTACCTTGGCGAATCCTCATCTTCAGAGGATCCTGGTGGATGATGTCTTAAAGAAGGCGGACGGAGACATCCGCATGGGCATCCTGTGCCTCTTCGGCATGTTTGTCCTGGGTGCGGGCATTGTGGTCATCAACGTGGCCAAGTCCTATTACTGCACCAGACTGGGTGCCAGGATCGCCAAGGACATCCGTGAGCGGCTCTTCGATCATCTGCAGAAGCTCCCCCTTCAGTTTGTCAACGACCGTCGTCCCGGCGAGTTGATGAACCGTGTGGTAAATGATACCGGACATATCCGTGAATTCATGCAGGATACCTTCTGTAACATGTTTACGGTGGCATTTATCTTTGTAGCAGTGGTGCTCTACATGCTGTACCTGAACTGGAAAATGGCGCTCTTAAGCTTTCTCTTTGTTCCGGTGGGCGTATGGATGACCATGGCCTTCAGAAAGAGCATCCACCGCAGATTCCACCTTCAGTACCTGAAGGAGGATGATGTCAGCAGTAACCTTCAGGACGTTCTTTCCGGTATGCGTGTGGTGAAGTCCTACGGTAAGGAAGAGCGTGAGAAGGATCGCTTTAACGAACTCAGTGACGAGTATGCCAGAGTGGCATGGAACAATGAGCGTTTCTGGGCGCTGTTCAATCCCGCGGTGCACCTGACCCTGGGCTCCGGTGTGTTCCTGGTCCTGCTTTACGGCGGTTCCAAGGTCATCAACGAAGAGATGACAGCCGGTATGCTGATGCAGTTCATGACCTACACCACCATGCTGTACCAGTACGTACAGTGGATGACCAATATGCCCCGTCAGATCACCAACCTGATCGCCAGTATGGAGCGTATCAATGACGTTATGAATCAGGAAGAGTACGGTCACGGAGAAGAGGCCGATGAGAAGATCGAGATCGTGGGAAAAGTTGAATTTCAGCATGCTTCCTTCGGTTATAAGTCTTACGAGCCGGTTCTCGAGGACATTAATCTGACCGTAAAGCCCGGAGAAATGATCGGTATCGTAGGTCCCTCCGGTGCGGGAAAATCAACGCTCATCAACCTCCTCATGGGTCTTTACGAGATCGATGACGGAGCGCTTCTCATTGACGGTGTACCCATCGAAAAGCTGGAGCGGGAGCATTTCCATCAGCAGATCGGCGTGGTGCTCCAGGAGACCTTCCTGTTCTCCGGAACCATTCTGAACAACATCCGTTTTGCCAAGCCGGATGCAACCTACGAGGAAGTGGTGGAAGCAGCCAAGCTGGCCAATGCCCACGAATTCATTTCCAAGATGGCAGACGGCTATAATACCTATGTAGGTGAGAAGGGCTTTACCTTATCCGGCGGAGAGCGGCAGAGGATCGCCATTGCCCGTGCTATCCTTACCCAGCCCAAACTTCTGATCTTAGATGAGGCAACGGCCAGCCTGGATACCGAAAGTGAGTTTATGATCCAGCAGGCTTTGGAACGACTGATCTCCGGAAGGACCACATTTGCCATTGCTCACAGACTTTCCACCCTGAAGAATGCGGACCGTCTGATCGTGATCGACGATCACAAGATCGCAGAGGCAGGAACCCATGAGGAACTGGTGGAGCAGAAGGGACTTTACTATCGCCTGGTGAAGGCACAGCTGGAGATGCAGGCAAGTAAGGGCGCCTGACGGGATCGTGTTATCTTCTTACAAAAAAGTAACTGACAGGGATAAGAGATCATCATGAGTGAACAAGAGATAATATCCGCACAGTCTGTCGGGGACGGGAAATACCTGTTTCTGACAGATCTGGACGGAACACTTCTGAACAAAGAAAAGAAGATCACACCGGAAACGGAAAGAGTCTTGATGGAGTATTCCGCCCGGGGAAATATCTTTGCCATCTGTACCGGCCGGGACATCAACAGTGCCCGGTCTGTATACCGGGATCTGGGACTGGATCTTCCGGGAAGCTATGTGGCAGCCTATAACGGCGGTCAGATCTACAGTGTGGAGCAGGATGAGACCATTTACCGCACCGGAATCCCGAAGGAAGTGGTGGCAGAGCTTTTTGAGATGGCGAAGGAGTACGGAGTCCATATCCACACCTATAACGACCGGTTCATTTTGACACCCGAATACAACGAGTGTATGGATTTTTACCGGCGAGTCATCAAGACTCCGGTGATCGTATCCGATCATATCATGGAGTTTGTGGATGTTCCTCCCTGCAAGATGATCTGTATAGAACTGCACGATCATGAGAAGCAGGAACGGTTCCGCAGAGCGGCTTCGGAAAGGTATAAGGATCTTCTGAATCTCATGTATTCCAATGACTATTACTTAGAGCTGATCCCGAAGGAGTCCGGAAAGGGCTCTGCACTGATCCGGCTCAGGGAGATCCTGGGGATCCTTCCCGACCATACCCTGGCAGCGGGAGACGCCGACAATGACATCTCCATGATCCGTGCCGCGGGTATCGGGATTGCCATGAAGAACGCCGCCGACACCGTAAAGGCAGCGGCGGATGTGATCACAGAGGAGGACAATGACCACGACGGTCTGGCCCCCATCCTGTGGAAGATACTGAAATAAAAAATGCGGTCTGTCATAGGGCAGACCGCTTTGTTTTTTGGTTGAGGATCATCCCTTTCGGATCATCTTAAAGAGAATCATCATCCATCTTGGATACGTAGAGAATGATCTCCAGGCAGAAATTAAAGAGACGTTCCTGATCTCCGCCGGTGGTGTTTAACAGAATGTTCTGAAGTACAATGGCGAAGAGCACGGGCCATTTTTCCGGTTCGGGACAGTAGTGAAGGATCACGTTTTCGTAGATGCCGTCCCAGCATTCCTTGGCTGCGGTGTAGAGCTTTTCCGGCGGATACAGGTCGCAGACACGGTAGCCTTCCTTCCCCAGGGAGGAAGCACATTTTGCAACAACGGTGGTGGGATCCGGAGCTTTCCGTCCCCGATTGGCCTTTTCAAACCAGCCGCTTAAGAAACTGTATACGCTGTAGGGATTGCTGAGGAGATAGAAGTTGACATCATCCCCCAGAAAGAATCGTCTGTCATCCTTGGTGGAAACGACTGCAAACACACCGTTCTCCGCCTTGACAGCCTGATGGCATGAATAACCTGCCAATGCACAGGCGTAAACGATCATGGCGTTACGGTCTTCCTTGCCGTCTTTGATAAGTACCTTGCGGAACAGGTCGATCACAGCACCGGCTGCTTCCATCAGTTCCTTCAGGTTCAGATCCTGATACTTTTCCATGTAGATAAGTCCCCCTTATTTTTTTCGGCTCACTCACCGATGGGCGAAGACCCCGAGAATCTTCAGCGATACAAAAAGTATACGGATTGGAGCAGGCTTTGTCAAGGTATTTCGGCGTTACGAAAAACATCTACCACTGTCCGTGGATCTGTGGTATAATAATGTGAAGTTTTATTCAGTTGAGTTCGGAAAATGAAACAGGCATTCCGAACAGGCTGGAAATGCGGAGAACAGGATCCTCCGCGATGTATGTTGATGAAAACGGATTGATACGATCGGAAAGGTGATGACAACCTTGAACACACCTGAAGAAATGAAAACGTCGGAGCTTTCCGACGATACAAAAATCATAGATCAGACTGAAGCAACAACGGCTTCCGATGCCAAGGCGGATCAGGGGACCGTGGATCTGACCGGTGAAACGAAGGTGCTGGACTCTCCCGGGAAAAAGAAGCAGCCGAAAGAGCAGAAGAAAATGATGCCCTTTGTCGGAGCACCCAAGTGGGGAAAGCTGGATAATACTGCCCAGCTGTTTCCCGTGATCGCCAATGACAGTATGTCCAATGTGTACCGGATCTCCGTGAACCTGACAGAGGAGATCATGCCGGGACTCTTACGTCAGGCGGCAGAATGGCTGGTGCCTCAGCTTACGATCTTTAAGATGAGGATCCGGAACGGGATCTTCTGGTTTTACTTCGAGGAAAATGACCGGCCTCTGCCTCCCATCAGAGAAGAGCAGCTGATCCCCGGAGCGCCCATTATCAAACAACAGAATGAACAGTATCTGTTCCGGATCAGTTATTTCGGAAAGAGGATCAATCTGGAGGTGTTCCATGCACTGACAGACGGCTACGGCGGGATCGTCTTTCTCCAGGAGCTGATCTATAAATACCTGCGCCTTCTTCACCCGGAAGAACTGAGCGGGGAAAAGGACAAGCTTTCGGAAGGCCTGTTCCTGGATTATGAGGACAGTTATTTAAAGAGTGTTCCCTCTGCCAAACGTGCCGGTTCGCCGAAAAAGACCTATCAGAAGGGCAAGGGCTATCAGATCAAGGGCGAGAAGCTTCCCGCCGGAGAAATGGGCTTAACCCACGTCAACATGAAGGTCTCCGAGCTGAAGGAAGTCTGCAAACGTTACGGTGTGACCATTAATCAGTATCTGGTCAGCGCCTATATCTACGCCATTGACCATGCGGCCTTAGAGGAAGGCAAGAGAAGGACAAAGCCGCTCCGCTGTTGTGTTCCCGTAAATCTCCGGCCCTTCTACAACTCTCATACCATGAAGAATTTCTTTGTCATGGTCACCACGAGCTTAGAGCCCGAGGAGCAGGGTATGGAATTTGAAGCTTTGATGCGCAAGTCCATAGACCAGCTGAATGCCCAGATTGGCAAAGAGCAGTTTGATGCCACCCTGGCCTGGAACGTGAACAAACAGACCAAGCCCATCCACCGGATCGTGCCTCTGTTTATCAAGGTATTTCTGATCCGTCAGGTGTACTTAGCTACGGCTGCAGCAACCACCACAACCATCACCAATATCGGATCCATCCCCATCGCAGAGCCTTACCGCCCTTATGTGGAGAAGTTCTACGCCATGATCTCCATGTCCAAGGGACAGAACCTGAAGGCCGGGATCGTGTCCTATGCAAATACGCTGACGGTGACATTTACCAGCTCCTTAAAGAGTCTGAACGTCCAGAGAGAGTTCGTGAAACGACTGACGGACGATGGGATCGAAGTGGCTGTTGAAACCAACGGAAGCTACGAAGAGGAATAGGAGGTGCGGGAATGAATCGATGCAGTCATTGCAAGATCGTCATTTACGATGAGCGAAGAACCTGCCCCTTCTGTCACAGTGTCCTTCAGGATATTCCCGAGCAGGAAGAGGCAGAACTGTCTGCGGCTTTCGGAGAGCCCTCTCCCTATCCGGATCTGGTAAAGAAGAGCAGGGAAGTGAGATTCTTCATGAAAATGCTCCTTCTGGCCATGATCCTTGTGGAGATCGTGCTCATCTATATCAATTATTTCATCACTCCGGGACTTTTATGGTCGGTGCTGACGGGAGTAAACCTTCTGTATCTGTATCTTTTCCTGTATTACTGGATCTATAAGGATTCCGGTTTTGCGTATAAGATCGGAAATCAGCTGATCCTGACCATGATCCTGACGTTCTTCATCGATTATTTTACCGGAATGCATAACTGGGCTCTGCCCTGGGCCATTCCCGGTCTGATCCTGGTGGGAGACGGACTGGCTTTTGCGCTTATGGTGATCAACCGGAGCAGATGGACCAGCTATCTGCTGTTCCTGATGATGATGCTGGTCTGCTGCATAGTGCTTCTGGCGCTGGTGCTGTTCGGTGTGATCCAGAACGGGATCCTGGTGGGTATCACCTTTGTCATCACCGGCTTTTATCTGCTGGCAGTACTGGTCTTCGGAGAGCGTTCCTTTAAACGAGAAATGAAGAGGAGGTTCCACGTATGAGTCATCCTTCTCCGAAGGAAAAAAGGAAAAAGGGTCTTCTTCTCAGAAAAGCGGCGATCCGGGAAGAGGAAGTTTCTCTCCGCGGAAGAACGGCCCGTTCTCTGGTGCAGATCGCCAATCATCTGCCCGTGCCGGAGGGGGATATGAAGCGGGAGGAGCTTCGGAAGAAGCTGGATCAGCATGAGCTTCCCTGGCATCCCAAGGGAGACCTGAAAAATGAGATCATAGAACTGCCGAACTGTAAGGCAGAGCTTTTATTTGAACCGGATCCGGAAGACGATCCTCCGGAGGAAGCCTTCCGAAAGGGTACTGAGGACCGGAAAGTGGTTCTTCAGCTTCACGGCGGAGGATATTATCACAGGATCCGGAACGTATACCGGGAGGCAGCTGTGATGTATCACGGCATCTGCAATGCAGATGTTTTCAGCCTGGATTACCGGGTGGCTCCGGAGCATCCCTTTCCGGCAGCCCTGGAGGATACCGTGGATGCCTATGAATGGCTGCTGGATACAGGCTATCTGCCGGAGCATATCTTTGTGGCAGGAGATTCCGCAGGAGGCGGACTGACGCTGGCACTCATCATGTACCTCAGAGATCACGGCAGACCACTCCCGAAAAAGGCAGTGACCATGTCTGCCTGGACGGACCTGAAGCTGACGGGAGAATCCTATCAGGAGAAGTTCCTGCAGGATCCGGTGTTCGGACAGTTAGAGGACAGCCTGGTGACCTATGACGGTTATTACCGGGATCAGGATCCGGGGAATCCTTATATTTCCCCGCTTAACGGTGATTTTAGGGACTTTCCGCCGGTGTTGATGCAGGTGGGAGAGCAGGAGATGCTGCTGTCGGATACCCTGGGAGTTGCGGAAAAGTTAAAAGAGGCCGGGCGGGAGGTAACCCTTCATGTTTATCCCGGAATGTTCCATGTGTTCCAGCTGGGATTCAATCTGTATCCCGAGGCAACGGAAGCGTGGAAAGAGGTGGAAACCTTTTTGGCAGATCCGGAGGATGCGGAAGATCCGAAGGGTTAATAGAAAGAAATCGGCGGTTCCGGGTTTGCCGGGCCGGTGAAACGATATCGGTTCAGGAGTGCTGAGCCGGAAAAAGGATCAAAGACAAGATCATGTTGGATTGGTTCATATCATTATTCATCAAAAACTCCGAAGATGTGAAGGACCCCAAGGTCCGCGGTCAGTACGGGATCTTTGCGGGCATTTTCGGGATCCTCTGCAACCTTCTTCTGGCGGGGATCAAGCTGTGTCTGGGTCTTCTGATCCATTCCGTTTCCGTTATCGGTGATGCAGTGAACAACCTGTCGGATGCGGTTTCTTCCATTGTGACCCTGGCAGGCTTTAAGCTTTCCGGGAAGAATGCGGACCGGGAGCACCCCTACGGACACGGCCGCTTTGAATACCTGTCGGGACTTATGGTGGCGGCAGCCGTGGTGGCAGTGGCGGTAGAGCTTCTGATCACCTCCGTAAAGCATATCATTTCCCCGGCGGAACTGGATGTGAGACCGGTGTCCATTGTGATCCTGATCCTCAGCATCCTGGTGAAGCTGATCATGTCAGCCGTGTATTTCAAGATCAGCAAAAAGATCTCCTCGAGAGCTATGCAGGCTACGGCCATGGACAGTCTTCAGGACTGTGTGACCACAACGGTAGCTTTGGCCTCAGTGGTAGTGATGCTGTTCTTTCAGGTAAATATCGACGGTTATGCCGGTGCAGTGGTTGCCGTCTTTGTCATTATCTCGGGACTGGGTTCTTTGAAGGATACGGTGCAGCTCCTTCTGGGAGAAGGCCCTGATGAGGATGTGGTCCGGGAGATCGAAGAGATCACAAAGGCCCATAAAGAGATCCTGGGAGTTCATGACCTGAGGATCCATGACTACGGCCCGGGAAGAACATTTGCCTCCATGCATGTGGAGATCCCTTATACGGTATCTCTGATCGATGCTCATGAGATCATTGATGCCATTGAACAGGAAGTGGTTTCGAAAAAACTGGTCAGCGAGATGTCCATCCACGTTGACCCGGTAGTCTTGGATGATGAAGAGATGTTGATGCTTCGGGAGAAGACGGGGGAGATCCTCCGCAGCATCTGTGAAAATGCGGATCTGCATGATTTCCGGCTGATCCGAGGCAGAAAGTGTTCGCGGCTGATCTTTGATGTGCTGGTGCCTTATTCATTTGCCGCGAAGGACGAGGAACTGAAAGAAAAGATTGAAAAAGAACTTCACGCCCTGCGGCCGGATCTGGAGATGTGTATCACCATTGACCGCGGATAAAACACAAAAGGAGACATAAAATGTCAGAACAGCAGGAAGGCATTTCCGGAGGGAACATGGTCTTTTTCGATGTGGAAGCATCCGATAAGATCAGAGAGTTCGGCGCTGTCCGGACGGAGGTACCCATCCGTGATCTGAATACCATAGACTTGCGTACTGCATCCGGAGGAGAGTTTACGGCTTTCCTTACCGGGGCTGATTATCTGTGCGGACATAACATCCTGCGGTACGACATGAAAATGATCCGTCCTTACCTGCCGGAGAATGGTTCTCCGGTACTGATCGATACATTGCCCCTTTCTCCGTTATTGTTTCCGAGAAAGCCTTATCACCGTCTGGTGAAGAATGACAAGCTCTATTCCGAGGAGTGGAGCAACCCGGTCAATGATTCCAAAAAGGCCATGGAGCTGTTTCTGGATGAACTTAAGGCCTATCGGAGCCTGGATGCGCGGATGCGCCGGATCTATACGGATCTGTTGTCCCCTCAGGATGATTTCGCGGGCTTTTTCCGTTTTCTGGAGGATATGTGCAGATTCACCGTGGCGGTGGGGGATGAGGAGGATGATATCTCCGTCAACCGCGCTCCGGACCGTCAGGATGCAAAAAACGGTTCCGGAACTTCGGCAGATGAGTCCGGGGATCCTGATGCCGAAGGCGGCAGTGAGAACGGAAGAGAGGGTTCAGGCACAGGTCTGACCTTACTGGAGGATGACGATCGTTCCGCATCTTCCTTCCATACGGATCATAAGGATGCTTCGACAAATCGTGCCGGGGCTTCCCTTGCTGCGCTTCTTTCCGCAATGAAGCGGAAGAATGATGCCAAGGCGGAGATCATTGAAGAGAGCGCAGCAGAGAATACAGAAGAAACGGATCGGGAATCCCTGCCGGAGTCAGTTGAGGAGCAAAACGAAGATCTCACTGCAGGAGCATCAGAAGACGCAGCAGCTTCGTTTGAAGACGAACCGGAGGAAGCTTCCGAGGGATCCGAGGGATCCGGTGACGCAGAAGAACAGAAAAATGACGCCCGTAAGCCTGTCCGTGAACTGGATGAGCAGGCGGTGCTTTTGCTGGCAAAAACCATCCGGGAAGCTTTTTACGGACGGATCTGTGAGAATGCTCCCATCGGGAAAATGATCCGGAAGAGACCCGTGGAACTGGCTTATGCCCTGGCGCTGATCTCTGCAGGAGAAAAGGAACACAGTCAGCTGCCCATGTGGGTACTGAATCAGTATCCTTTTACCCTGACGGTATATAATGCCCTTCGGGGGACCATCTGTAAGGATCACTGCGGCTATTGCAGAAAGAAGTTCAATCCCGTAAAGCAGCTTCAGGACCGCTTCGGTTATCCTTCCTTCCGTTCCTACGGCGGAGAACCTCTTCAGGAGCGGGCAGTCCGGGCGGCTGTGGAAGGGAAGTCCCTGCTGGCGGTATTCCCCACAGGCGGCGGAAAGTCTTTGACCTTCCAGCTTCCTGCTCTGATGGCATCTGATGCAGTCGGAGGCCTGACGGTGGTCATTTCCCCGCTGCAGTCTCTGATGAAGGACCAGGTGGATAACCTGGCAGAGCGGGGGATCGTGGATGCGGTTGCCATTAATGGTCTTCTCAGTCCCGTAGAGCGGGGAGAAGCCGTGAACCGGGTGGAGAACGGCATGGCCTCCATTTTATACATTTCCCCGGAATCACTTCGCTCCAGAACGGTGGAGCGCCTTCTCATGGGGCGGAACGTGGTGCGTTTTGTCATTGATGAAGCACACTGCTTCTCGGCCTGGGGCCAGGATTTCCGTGTGGACTATCTTTATATCGGTGACTTTATCGCCGAGCTTCAGAAGAAGAAGCATACCAAGATCCCGGTTTCCTGTTTTACCGCTACGGCAAAGCAGAAGGTCATCAGTGATATCAAAGCCTATTTCCAGAGAAAACTGGGCGTGTCCTTAGAACTCTTTACCACGGACGCTGCCAGAGAGAACTTAAGATATGAAGTCCTGTACCGTGCAACGGAGCAGGAGAAGTACGAGACCCTTCGGGCCCTTATCCTGGAGAAGCAGGTGCCCACCATTGTCTATGTTTCCAGAGTCAGAAAGACGAAGGAGCTGGCAGAGCATCTCTGTGCTGACGGCATTGCAGCCCTTCCCTATAACGGGAAAATGGATCCGGATGAGAAGGTGGAGCATCAGAACCGCTTTAAATCCGGAGAAGTGGATGTCATGGTGGCAACCTCTGCCTTCGGTATGGGCGTTGATAAAAAGGACGTAGGTCTGGTGGTTCACTACGAGATCTCCGATTCCTTGGAGAACTATGTCCAGGAGGCAGGCCGTGCCGGAAGAGACGAGAAGATCGAAGCGGAATGCATTATCCTGTTCCACGAATCGGATCTGGACAAGCATTTCCTGATGCTGGGCCAGAGCAAGCTCAGCATGGGCGAGATCGCTCAGGTCTGGAGAGGCATCAAGGAGCTTTCCAAGCGGAATCCGGTCATCAGTGTATCTGCACTGGAGCTGGCAAGAGCCTCCGGCTGGAAGGATGATCTGGACGGCCTGGAGACCAAGGTAAAGACTGCCGTTCAGTCCCTTGAGGAAGCCGGAATGATCCGCAGATCTCAGAACGTGGGCTGCCTCTATGCGGACAGCATTGTCCCGAAGAACATGATCGAAGCAAGGCAAATGATCGATCAGTCCGGCCTCACGGAGAAAGACCGTCAGACGGCATCGAGACTCATTTCCATGATGATCTCCGTCAGAAGCCGGTTCCGTGAACCCGGAGAGACTCCGGAGAGCAGGATCGACTACATGGCCGACCGGCTGGGACTTGCTTCCTCCGAAGTGATCACTGTGGTGGAAGAAATGCGGGAAGCCGGGATCCTGTCGGATCACCGGGAAATGTACGTGGACATCACGGAAAACCGCGGTGCTGCGGCAAGAAGAACCCAGCAACTGAAGAAATATATGGAACTGGAACGGTTCTTTGCCCCCAGACTTGATTCTGCGGCTCTGACCGTCAACTATAAGAAATGGAATGAAGAGGCCCTGGATGCAGGGCTGGAGTCCTCCGTCAAGCTGATCCAGAAGCTCCTTTATTTCTGGACCATCATGGGCTATATTGAAAAGCCCAGGGGCGCTGTGGCTCAGGGAATGCAGACCGAGACCCGGATGACTCCGGATGTGCGTAACGCCAAAATGGAACGGCGCTTTAAACTGGCTCAGTATATGGACCGGCTGTTTTCGGCACGGGCAAAGGAAGAACTTGCCAAGGCTGACGGCCAGACGGATGTTAAGGTGGACTTCTCCATAACCGAGGTACGCCGAGGCTTTGATGCCGAGGAGGGGAGCCCTGACAAGGCTACCGTTGCCGAGGTGGAAGAGGCGATCCTGTATCTGCAGAAAAATGAGATCTACCGCGTAGACGGCGGTTTCCTGGTGCTTTACAACCGGATGCGGATCGAGAGGATCGTTCAGGATAACAAGATCCAGTATAAGAAAGAGGATTACCGGAAGTTAAGTGAGTATTATCAGAACCGGATCCTTCAGATCCATATCGTGGGTGAGTACGCCAATATGATGGTTTCGGATTATGATGCGGCCCTCGCCTTTGTAAACGATTACTTCCAGATGGATCATCAGCTGTTTCTCACCAAGTACTTCAAGGGCAAGCGGGAGGTGGAGATCACCCGGAACATCACGCCCATGAAGTATGACAGGCTCTTTGCGGACCTGTCGGAGGCCCAGTCCGAGATCATTAAGGACGATACCCACAGCCGCATCATGGTGGCAGCGGGACCCGGCAGCGGCAAGACCAAGATCCTGGTCCACAAGCTGGCTTCTCTGATGCTGATGGAGGATGTAAAACACGATCAGCTGCTGATGCTGACATTTTCCAGGGCGGCAGCCATGGAATTCAGGGTAAGACTTCACGACCTGATCGGAGACGCAGCCTACTTTGTGGAGATCAAGACCTTCCATTCCTATGCCTTTGACCTTCTTGGGCGGATCGGAAGTCTGAAGGGCTCCGACAGCGTGGTACAGACCGCTGCGGATGAGATCCGGCAGAACAACGTGGTTCCGGAGCGGATCAGCAAGACCGTTCTGGTGATCGATGAAGCCCAGGATATGGATGAGCATGAGTATTCCCTGGTATCTGCCCTCATGGAATACAATGAAGATATGCGTGTGATCTTGGTGGGAGATGACGACCAGAACATCTATGAGTTCCGAGGTTCGGATTCCCGTTATATGGCCATGCTGGCCGAAGGGGATGACACAGGCTATTATACCCTGGCGGAGAATTACCGAAGCAGCCGGTTTGTGACGGCATTTTCCAACTGTTTTGTGAGCCTTATTGAGAACCGGTTTAAGGAGAAGGACATCATTCCCGTCCGGACCGATGACGGTGAAGTTCACCTGACCTATGCCCAATGGGCGGTGATCCCTTCCACCGTTCAGACCTTCCTGGATCATTATAAGAAGGGCTCCGGAAGACGGACGGCCATCCTGACCCGGACCAATGAAGAAGCAGAGCGGATCTGTGCGGTCCTGACCCACATGGATTATCCCGTGCGGATGGTCAGCAGCATGGAAGGATATTCCGTCAAGAATCTGATGGCAAATCAGTACTTCCTGGCGATCCTGAGAAAGGTCCAGGAGCGTAACTTTGCAGCGGGAACCACGCTGTTAAGCGGAGAAGACTGGGATCAGTGCGTGGAAGTGATCAAAACAAAGTTTGCGGGAAGCACGGATCTGGCCTGCTATCTGCAGCTCTACGAGGAATACCGGAAGAGCTGCGGGCAGATCTTCCTCAGCGATTTTGAGGAGTATTTGGGAGAAGTAAGAGCCGAGGATTTCCAGATCCCGGATAATGAAGAGATCTACCTTTCCACCCTTCATAAGGTCAAGGGCCTGGAGTTTGACGATGTATTTATCGCCCTTGATAAGGCCGGTGCAGAGGATCGACAGGTTCCGGATTCCGAACGGAGAGTGATCTACGTGGGAATGACCCGGGCCAGAGAGCGGCTCTTCATCAACTATAACTCTGCAAGGATGTTCCGGAAGATGAAGCAGTCCGAGACCTTTAAGATCCAACTTCATCGGGATGAGACCGAGTATCAGGAAGCCAAAGAGATCCTGATGTCCATGGGCTTAAAGAGCATTTACCTGTCCTATGACAACGGTCTGTTAGCCGGAAACGAAGCATACCTCAAGGTCCTTCCCGGAACGGAACTGACCGCAGTGGAAGGCACCGGGCAGGACGGCAGCACCAAACTGTATTTCGAGGCTGAGATAGACGGCAACCCCGTTCGCATGACCGTTGCTTCCAAGACCTTTGTGGAGCAGTACGAGAAATACAAGGAGAGGGGCTACATGATCGGCTCCGCCAAGGTGGCTGCTCTGGTCTGCTGGCAGAACACCGAGAACAAGGATGAAAAACGGGTCCTTGTACTGCCTGAACTGAGGCTGAAGGTGAATCCGAGACGAATGGCGGGAAAGACCGGCGGCATCATCGGCGGAATCTTCTCGTAAAAGCCCGGAGCCTTTAAAGGCGATTTGTAACGAGCTCAGAAGCATTTAATATGAAAAAAACGATACTTTGCATGGAAGTCTATGACTTTCTGCGAAGTATCGTTTTTTTGTTATGTGTAAAATTCAGATTTATTCTGTATCAGAACCGGATGAGGTACCCTGATCTGCATTCTCTGATGAGGTCAGAGCTTCCGGTTCTTCGGGAACAGCTGCAACATCTGCAATCTTGCCGATCTTCTCGGCATATTCTTCCCTGGGCATGGGCTTTGCGAAGTAGTAGCCCTGGATCATGCTGCAGCCTTCCTCTGCCAGGAAATCCACCTGCTCTTTTTCTTCCACGCCTTCTGCAACGGTCTCCATCCGGAGCTTTTTGGCAAGAGAGAGGGCTTCGGATACGACAATGCGGGTTCTGGAGGGATCGGAATTCTTTCCCCGGAAGAAGCCGGCATCAAGCTTTAAGATATCCAGAGGCATATCCTTCAGGGAATTCAGGGAAGAGTAGCCGGAGCCGAAATCGTCCATGGATACCAGGAAGCCGTATTCCTTCAGTTTCCGGATGGTTTCCAGCATCTGCTTCTGATCATCGAAGAAGGCGCTTTCCGTCAGTTCGATCTCGATCAGGTCGTGAGGAGTGCCTTCTTCATCCACCATGTCCCGGATCTGCTCTGCCAGATTGGTTTCTGCAAAATGTGCACGGGATACGTTGACGGATACGGGAACCACTTTCTTTCCTTCATCCAGCCACTTTTTCTGATCCCGAGCTACGTGGGTGATCATATAGTGGTCGATCTCGGTGACAAAGCCGCTTTTTTCAAAGATCGGAATGAATCTGCCCGGGGATACAAAGCCCAGATCCTTGGATACCCATCTGATGAGGGCCTCGGCACCTCTTTGCTCATTGGTCCGGGGATCGTATTTCGGCTGATAGTATACCTGGAATTCTTCGTTCTCGATGGCTCTTCTCTGCCGTTCGGTCACCTGAGTGATCCATTTTTCATCTTCCACCAGCTTCTGATCAAAGAAAGCGATGCCGCTTTCATCGGTCTGCTCGAGGGTGATCCGGGCGGTGGAAGCGTAGTTGTAAAGAAGGTCAATATCGGCATTCTTCCGGATCTTGGGATCGATCAAGCAGATGCCGGCCTGGAACTTGAACTGATGATCTCCGCCCATTTTGGTAAGGTCTTTGATGATCTTTTCAACCTTGTTCCGTGCTTCTTCTTCGTTTGCTGCCGAGATCAGGATCGCAAAATGAGAGGTGGCAGCATGGGCACAGATCTCTTTTTTCTGCAAAGTACTTTGGATATTTAACCAGAGCGCACGGAGTGTGATCTCACCGTAGTTGATGGAATGGCTGAGGATGAATTTCCGATATCCCACAAACGCAAGGCTGACTACGGCGTATTGCATGTTGGATCTTCGTTTTTTGATCAGCTTCCGGCTGTTCACCGCAAACCAGAACCAGTTCTTATCTCCGGTGATATCGTCACGGAAGAGTAAACGCTGCATTTTCCGTTTGGACAGATACGTCCGGATCAGATTGATCATAAGGATCAAAAAGATGGTGCCGATCAGCGTATAGGATACGATGATATAGGTCAGAAATGCAACAATGTCGGAGTAATTGATCACCAGGTCACATTTCATGACGAAAAACTGGGTATTGTTCTTTACACGAAGGGCGACCCAGTAAGGACTTTCAAGTTGTCCGTTTTGTTGCAGCTCTATAAGAAGGGACGGATTACGAAGGATCCGGAAGAGGTTTGGCTGGATCATGTCCTCGTCCATCATCAGATATTGATTTTCCTCGTCTTCATAATAGGTGGGTTTATCCGCTATCGCTTCAACCAGATGTCCGTTCGGAAAAAACTCTGCAGGATCTGTACCTTCCATCAGTTTTTGATATGCCTCTTCTCCCATGAGTTCTTTGAACTCTTCTTCTGTCGGAAAGGCATACTCAGGATCCTGCAGAAGATCGGGATCGGGATTAAAGATCACTGAGAGGTTACCGTCCTCCGGGTAACGGATCCCGTTCATATCTGCAATGAAAACCACGGGACCGTGATCTTCACTTGCCGAGTCTGTTATGACGGAGCGGAGATAAGTATCGAGATTCTTTACGAATTCCATTTCTTCTTCCGGAGTAGCAGTCAGTTCGTACTTCTCCGCGGATTCCAGGACATCGTTAAGATCGTTATCTGTCTTCAGTCTGGTGGTATAAGAAACGAATATATTGGAATAGGTCCCTATGATAACCAGCGCAAAGAAAAAGATGATGGAATAGATAATGACCGGCAATACAATGTGATTCTTAGGAAGCTGATATTTATTCTGTTTCTTTTTCATGATCGCCCTCCTGCCCCTGCAGTATCATATGATATGATGGTTGGTCACCATCTTGTATAAAGCAAACGTAAAATGTAAATAACCACGTTATATTATAGCACAAAGTGGAGGATATGATACAACGAGATGAGGAATTAAGAAAGAATTAATGAACTACGCAGGCATCAAGTCTCATGGGGGCTTACCTGAGATTCATAAAATGATAAAGGCGCTGTGACCGAGTCAAAAGGGCTTCCGAAAATCTGCGAATATCTTAGGAGAATCCAACATTTTTCAGATGGGAAAAATGACTGGCATCTGCTATAATGAAAGCGTTCCGGCTATTGATCAGAAGAAAGCTGAAGAAAATAATATTGTAGGCATCAGAAAGCCGACAGGCATTAGCGGGAATCAAGAGATCAGGAAGCCGGCAGGCTGTGGAAAACATTTCAGCCGAAGAACTTTTCCGAAAATGAAAGTGGGCTGTGAAAGGAGATTTTTCAATGAGGTTTGCAAAAGAAGGAAATGCGCTCATCGCCAAAAGACAGGGAGAAACCCTGCGGATCGAACCCT
>JAGACB010000163.1 GCA_017614345.1 Lachnospiraceae bacterium | reverse complement strand
GCCTACTGCATTACGGATGAACAGCATCGTTTCGGCGTGAAGCAGAGAGAAGAGCTTTTTGCAAAGGGACTGAATCCTCATGTTCTTGTCATGAGTGCAACTCCCATTCCCAGATCCCTTGCCCTGATCCTTTATGCGGATATGGATCTGACTGTTATGGATCAGGTACCTGCCACCCGGAAACCCATCAAGAACTGTGTGATCCGGCCTGCAGGAAGGTTGAAGGCCTACGGCTTTATGAAGACCCAGATCGCTGAAGGTCACCAGGTCTATGTGATCTGTCCCATGATCAGTGAGTCCGAGGAGGGCTCGGAGCTTCAGAATGTAACGGATTATTCCGAACGCCTGAGAAGAGCATTTTCCAAGGACGGTTACCGGGTGGAAATGCTTCACGGACAGATGAAGGCAGAGGAGAAGAACCGCCTGATGGAGGAATTTGCCACCGGGGATATCAAGGTTCTGGTTTCCACGACGGTGATCGAGGTGGGGATCGACGTTCCCAATGCCACACTGATCATGATCGAGGATGCCCAGCGCTTCGGTCTTGCCGAGCTCCATCAGCTCAGGGGCCGTGTGGGCCGGAGTGACCTGCAGTCCTACTGCGTCATGGTGGATACCGGCCGTGGGAGCGGTGTGAATGAGCGGCTGGATATCATGAACAAATCAAATGACGGATTCTTCATTGCCAGGGAGGATCTGAGGCTCAGAGGTCCCGGTGATTTCTTCGGGATCAGACAGAGCGGAGCCCTGGGTTTTATGATCGCCGATCTGTATCAGGACCGGGATATGCTGGAGCTGGCTCAGGAGCTTTGGAAAAAAAACTTGTAAAAAATTCATTTTCCCTTTATAATATTACGGAATGAGTGAAAGATGGGGAAAGGTGGACTGCTGAAAATGCGTGTGATTGCAGGAAGTGCCAGATCGGTTCCGCTGATCTCCGTGGAAGGTCTGGAGACAAGACCCACCACGGACCGGATCAAAGAAACCTTGTTCAATATGCTGCAGAGCTACTTAGATGGATGTCACTTTCTGGACCTGTTTGCAGGAAGCGGTCAGATAGGCATTGAAGCTTTAAGCCGCGGAGCTGCCGACTGCGTGTTTGTGGAGAAAGCCAAGGGAAGCTGTGAATGCATCCGGACGAATCTGAAGAAGACAAAGCTGGAGGCTCAGGGAATCCTGCTCGCATCTGATGTGATGAGTTCCGTGAACAGTCTGGATCGTCAGGGAAAGCATTTTGATCTGATCTTTATGGATCCGCCTTACGGAAAGGGACTTGCACTGGATGCTCTGGCACAGATCTCACGAACAAAGATCGCAGACCGTGAAACACTTTTTATTGTGGAGGCCTCTCTGGATGAGGATCTTACCGATGCGCAGTCTCTCGGATATGAGCTGGTACGCATCAAGAAATATAAAACCAATCAGCATCTGTTTTTCCGGCTGAATGGGTAACGCCGGGGCATTTGCCCGGAAAGGACGGGTTTCTTTATGAACAATACCATAGCGATCTATCCCGGAAGCTTTGATCCGATCACCAACGGACATCTGGATGTGATCGAACGCGCCAGCAAGGTGGTTGATAAACTGATCGTCGGTGTACTGGTGAACAGTTCCAAGAGACCGTTGTTTTCTGCAGAGGAGCGTGTTACAATGATCAGGGAAATGACGAAGCACCTTGATAATGTCGAGGTAGCTTCCTTTGAAGGCCTGACCATTGATTTTGCTCATCAGAACGGTGCTCGTGTGATCGTCAGAGGTCTTCGTGCGATCACTGACTTTGATTATGAACTTCAGATGGCGCAGACCAACCGGATCTTAGCGCCTGACGTAGATACCATGTTCTTCTCCACCAGTCTGCAGTACTCATATCTGAGCTCCAGTACGGTGAAGGAGATCGCAAAATATCACGGAGATATTTCCATGTGTGTGCCCGAATATGTGGCACGCCTGATCGAAGATAAAATGAAGGAAATCTGAAAGGAGTCATTATGACAAGAATTGAACAGGGCATTGAAGACATTGAAGATTATCTTGCCAGCTGTAAAGGGACTGTGTTTACCGGATCCAATCGTGTTCTGGTAGAGCGTGACAAGATGGAAGAGCTGCTTGCGGAGCTCAGAAACCGTATCCCTGACGAGATCAAGAAGTATCAGAAGATCGTTGCCAGCAAGGAGTCCATTCTTGCTGAGGCCAGAGAGCAGGCAGATCAGATCGTGGCACGTGCCAAGGATCAGGCTGCTCAGATCAGCTCCGAGCATGAGATCATGCTGCAGGCTGAGGAGAAGGCAAATGCCATGATCGATCAGGCTGAGCGTCAGGCCAGAGAAGCGGTTGACAGTGCAAATATCCAGCATAATGAGATCTGTGCAGGTGCCATTGATTATGCTGACAAGATGCTTGCAAGCATGCTGACTGTGATCCGCAATGCCATGGATGGTGCAGATGCCAACTTTGCGGCTTATATGAACAATATGCGTGCCAATTACGATATCGTGGAGAGCAACTTAAAGGAGCTTCGCGGTTCCGACAGTGAACCTGCTCCCGCTCAGACCGGAGGATATCGCGGAACCAATTCTTCTTCCAACACCGGTTACGGATACGGCAAGAAGGCTGAGACCTCCAGGATCCCCGGCGGTTCTGCCAGCGATAACTACTTCGGAAGAGATTCCGTAGGACATTTTGAAGAGGATGTTCCCGAAGAAGAGTACTATGAGGCGGAAGAAGAGGTTTATGAGGAAGAGGAAGAACAGCCCGTAAATCCCCGCAGCATCTATGCGACTCCCGAAGCCCCCGCTGAACCCTTCAGCTATGATCACTACGAAGACGATCAGCCTGAAGAAGAATATGAGGATGATGAAGTAGAGGAAGAGTACCCCGAAGACGAATATGTTGCAGCTGAAGCGGAAGAAGAATACGCAGAAGCTGATGAGGAATATGCTGAAGAAGAGGCAGAAGCAGATCCTGAGGATATTTCCGAAGAGGATCGTCTGGAGGAGGAATTTGCCAGACCTGAACCGAAGGAGACCACAGGTTACCGTCCTACCTATGAGGAACGGACTGCTCCTGTAAAGAAAGAGCCTGCAGCACCCGAGATCTACGGTGAGAGCAAGGGTTCCCGTTCCGGTTCCGGACGCGGCGGTAACAGCAGACGGGGGAAGAGAAGATGAGATCTCTCCTTGATTACTTTCAGGAACTGAGCCGGGTACCCAGACCGTCCTTCCATATGGAGGAGATCAGTGCGTTTCTTGTGAGCTTTGCAAACGAGAGAGGTCTTACGGTTTCTGAAGATTCTTATCATAACGTAATCATTAATAAAAAGGGCCTTGGATCCGGTGCGGCTTCCCGCAGCGTGATCCTTCAGGCTCACATGGATATGGTCCCCGCTTTTGGCCCGTCAGGATCCGATCACGATTTTACCCGTGACCCGATTCTGCTTGCTATCAACGGGGATATTGTCCGTTCTGCGGAGGATACCACATTAGGCGCAGATGACGGCATCGGTATGGCTATGATGCTCTCACTCCTCGACCGCACAGAAGGCAACCAGCCGCCCCTTACCTGTGTCTTTACCACAGATGAGGAAGTGGGTCTTATCGGTGCGAGAAATTTCGAACCCTTCGAGACAGATGCCGCTTACATGATCAATCTGGATAATGAAGAAGAGCATCATATCTGTGTGGGTTGTGCCGGTGGCTGCATGATGCGGATCAAAAAGAACATGCCTCTCTTTCCCGTAAAGGAAGGCCGGATCCCCATGACAGTCCGGGTCAAAGGACTTGCAGGAGGTCATTCCGGTATCTCCATCGGTGAATATCGGGCAAATGCCTGCCTGATCATCGGACGGATCCTGAGTCTGATCCTGAAGGAAGACCGCAATATGCAGATCATGTCTGTTTCCGGCGGTACGGTGGATAACGCCATTCCGTCCTTTGCTACGGCTGATTTTGCCTGTGAGAATCCGGAACTGTTCCGTGAAAAGGTTCTGTCCCTTTTTGAAAAGATCAAAAGAGAGTATTCCAAAACGGATCCGGGGATGGAGCTGACACTGACAGAACTTGAGGATCCCGAGGATCACGATCTGATGGCACTGACGGAGCAGGATACCCGTGAGATCATCCAGCTCATCAGGTTTATTCCGAACGGCGTAGCCAAAGGTGACGACTGCATGGGCAATACCGTCAATACTTCTTCGAACCTAGGTGTCCTTTCCTTTGTCAGAAGCGACATTGCTACGGAGTTTGAGGCTATCGTTTCCGTCAGATCCAATACAGGATCTGCTAAGGAAGAACTGATCGACCGGATCATGTCTCTGGCAACACTTCTTCGGTTCCGTCCGGAGATCGAATCCGAATATCCCGAATGGGAGATGAAGGAGGATTCCGTTCTCCGTACCACTGCAGAACGGGTTCACAGAGAGCTTTACGGGACCGATCCCGTGACCGAAGTGATCCACGCAGGTCTCGAATGTGCATGGTTCTCCAGACATTTCCCCGAGATGGATATGATCGCCATGGGACCCGACCTTTTTGAGGTCCATACTCCCGGAGAACATATGTCAATCTCCTCTGCAGAACGTACCTTTGAGTTTTTGAAGAGGATCCTGGAAGCACTTGTCTGATTTTGTGCAAGATATTTGTCTTGACAAATATCATTTGTGTGGTATGATAACAACTAATTTCAAAGGCATTGATGGTGCAAAGTAAGAACCTGCCACCCATTCAGAGAGAGAAGGTCACCGGCTGAAAGCCTTCTTATGTTCGGACAGGTGATGAATTTCACACCGGAGCTGCTGTGCTGAACCCTGTTTTCAGGAAGTAGGTATGGCCGTATTCCCGCGTAAAGGGTTATTAAGTGCCTGTGCCGGTGGCTCAGGAATCAGGGTGGTACCGCGGAGATTATTTCCCTTCGTCCCTAGCAATAGGGATGAAGGGTTTTTTGTGCTGGCGACGAGGCAAAGTTCCTCTGCCGTGCTTGCACAGGGCAGAGGAACCTTGCCGACCGCCCATCATGGAGCGCGTAGCACGATAGTGCGGAGTGCGGAATGATGTAGGAACCGAGAGTGCGAAGCACGGAGGTTCCGGT
>JAGACB010000162.1 GCA_017614345.1 Lachnospiraceae bacterium | reverse complement strand
GTAGGCCTTGTAATCCTCCATTTCCCTGCGGTAGGAAGCCACCTGATCCCCCATGGACTGCTCGGTCTTCTTCAGGATCTCCTGCAGATGCTCCGCCTCCTGGGTGTTCGGAAGATTGATGATCTCCGAAACCAGGTACTTTTTCTCCAGAAGCTCCAGCTTCTCGTCCAACTCATCAAAAATGCGCTTCTCCTTCCGGTAGTCCAGGAAAAGCCCCGCCGTGATCACCAGGAAAACGGATCCGGCCACGTAAAGCATCAGATAGATGGATCCGCCCATGGTGAGGATCAGCACGTCAATGGTAAAGACCAGAATGAGCCCCGCCGGGATCCAGAAGAAATGCTCTCTCAGATATCTGTCGAATTTCATAAAAGAATATACCCCATCCCACGCTTTGTTGCGATCACATCCGTCAGGCCCACAGCCTCCAGCTTTCCGCGAAGACGGGTCATGTTGACGGTCAGAGTGTTGTCGTCCACAAAGGCTTCATTGTCCCAAAGGTGGCTCATGATGTCATCCCTCGAAACGATCTTCCCCTGGTTCTTCACCAGGAAATCCAGGATCTGGAACTCATTTTTCGACAGCTCCGTCTCCTCCCCGCTCGGTCCCTTTACCCGTCCCTTGGACTTATCAAAGGAAAATGTTGCCCCGCTTTCGGTCCTCACCTCCGTGACATCCGAGGAAGCGACCTCCGAGTGATTCGAGCGGCGCAGCACCATTTCGATCCTGGCCAGAAGGATCCTTGTGTTAAAGGGCTTCGGGACAAAGTCATCCGCTCCGTACTGCAGACTCATGAGCTCTGTCAGCTCGCTGTTATCGCTGGTGATCATGATGACCGGAACCGTGGAGATCTCCCGAAAGGCCTTGCAGATCCGGGTCCCGTCAAAGCCCGGAAGCCCGATGTCCAAAAGCAGGAGCGAGAGCTTCTCATTTTCCAGGAGCCTGATCAGGTCCTTTTCCGTAAACCGGCCATACTCTGTAGGCGCGATATAACGCCCCTCGTAGCCGTTGGATTCCAGAAACAGTTTTAATTCATTTCCCAGTTTGGAGTCATCCTCCAGGATTCCGATCTTGTACATAGAACTTACATCCTTTGTTTTTGTTGATCTCAGGTGGTGCCGGAAAACCGACAACTCACTGATAATTTCTTCCGCAGTCTTGCGGCGTTTGTCTTGTGCAATTATAGCGTAACTTAACGGTTATAGTAAAGTCCAAAAAGAACCACGGCTAAGAAAAGACCTTGAAAGAGCCTTATCTTAGCCTTTTGAGGCCGGAGCCTCGTGTTTCAAAGAAGCCAAGGCTAAGAAAAGCCCCTGAAAGAGCCCTATCTTAGCCTTTTGAGGCTGGACCCTCGTGTTTCAAAGAAACCACGGCTAAGAAAATGCCTCAAAAGAAGCTTTTCTTAGCCTTTAGGGGCAGAAAACCCCCGCTTCAAAGAAACCACGGCTAAGAACGAGCCTCAAAAGAAGCTTATCTTAGCCGGGAGCCGCAATCAGTTCGGTTCACTTTAGTGAACCGAACTATTCATTATAATCTTGTTACACCCGAAGCAGGTCGTAAGGAAGTAGCCTCCGTAAAGGAGCAGCATGATCACAAGAGTGGTAGAGATCCCTGAGATCATGTTCAGGGCGCCAAACGCGCTCAGAGCATCACGGATGAAGCGGAGTGCAAAGGCGGTGTAGATCCCGGCGATCGAAAGCGGCAGCAGGAAGTTTAACAGAACCTGGATCAGAAGCGCTCTGCCTCTCATGGCTTCATCTGCCCCGATCCGGCGCAGGATCTCAAAGCGGGGAGCTGAGTCAAGACTGTCGGTCAGAACCTTCAGGGCAATGATCGCAGCACAGGCGATCACAAAGACAATGCCGATGTAAAGAACCAGGAACACAACGATCACGGAGGTTCCTACACTGCTGTCCCGAACTGAGTTGGCTGTGGCAAGAGTAACCGGAATGTGAGGAGCACCCTCCTCATCGAAAAACATATTCAGACTGTCACCGAGAGATTCCTTCAGGACAGAATCCGAATGATACCGTTCATCGGAGCTTGTGGCGGAGTAGTTTCCGGCAAGGAACCGGCCGGAAACGGAAAAGTTGTTTTCCGGATCGGCTGCTACGCTGTCCGGTACGATCACAACCCCGAGGCTGATATTTGTTTCTGACATCAGAAGAAACTCATCGAGAGCATACTCGTATCCGGGAGTCAGGGTCACAGAGTTCATTTCCAGGGGATTGTTCTGCTCCAGGGCAGAGTTGGTAAAGGTATTAAGCATCTCAAAAGACGAGATGACAGCATATTCATTTTCCTTAAGCGACAGTTCCTTCCGTCCGAACATCCTCTCGATTTGATTGTAGTCGGAGAGTGTCATGACATTTTCCGGGGTGTTCCATCTTGCAAGAGGGAACTGCTCTTTCGCCTTGTCAAGAACGGAGCCGAGTGTGGTCGAAATGGTGATCCGGGGACTC
This sequence comes from Lachnospiraceae bacterium, assembly GCA_017614345.1. GTDB lineage: Bacteria > Bacillota > Clostridia > Lachnospirales > Lachnospiraceae > JAGACB01. Next base: position 3,627 of record JAGACB010000162.1, on the reverse strand, counting down.
TGATAGATCGGGAGATCGAGACATTCGTCAAAAAACTCGGCACTGTCGATCCCGCGTTCTGCAAGGAGATCTGTGACAGGTTTGTCGCCCTCGGTCTCAATGGTTACGTCCACGGGTGTGGCATTTGCGAGGCGTTTGTTCAGATAGGTCCGGATGGAGAAACCGGTCGAAAAGAAGCAAAGAGCCAGAAACAGGATCAGGGTGATCAGGGCAAAGGATACGGCAGAGGTGTTGATATTGCCCGTAAACTGTCTGATCACGAAGGAACATAATCCTTTTTTGTAAAATGCCCCGAGATGCTCCGCAAGCTTCTGCAGGAAGCCGGCCATGGAACCGAAAAGCGTGAAGGTTCCGACAAGTCCGATCAGGATGTGGATGATAAACTCGGTCCGATGAACCTCCATGCCGTAGATTCCGACTCTCACCAGAGCAATCCCCAAAAGAACTGCGGAAATGATAAAGAGAAGCACGGAAAGCACAGGATTCTTCAGAGCGGCTTTTTCATTTTTCTTCCGGGCACCGATCAGATCGATCAGATTCTTTTTGGAAACCACCAGAACATTGAATACCAGGACCACCAGGAAAATGCAGGCAAAGCTGATCACCGTCATCAGGATCGCTTTGAAGGAGATCTCAAAGCGGTAACTGCTCACATCCATTTCAAACATTCTGGTAACCAGGATGGAAAGAAACTGGCCGCCGAAGATGCCCAGCAAAAGGCCTGCCAGAAGGGAAATAAAACCGATGATGCAGGTCTCCCAGACCAGGATCGTTGATACGACCTGCTTGCTCATCCCGAGCAGCATATAGATGCCGAACTCTTTTTTTCTTCGTTTGATCAGAAAGTTGTTTGCATAGATGATGAGGAGCCCTAAGACCATAGCCACCAGAACGGAAACGAATCTGATCACCGTGACTAAGACTGAAATGAGAGAATTTCCGGATGCGGCAACTCTTGTCATAGCTCCCTGGGTCCCGATGGCGTTGAACATATAAAAGATCGCCACGCCGATGATCAGGGTGAAGAAATAGACAGTATAATCATTGTGGCTTTTTCTGATATTTTTCAGGGCAATGTTAAATGACTTCATCCATTTCTCCTCCGAGGACGCTGGTCACTTCGATGATCCTCTTGAAAAAGTCCCGCCGGCTTTCGCCTTCCTCCCGGACCAGCTCGTTAAAGAGCTTTCCGTCCTTGATGAAAATGATCCTGCCGGCATAGCTTGCGCTGAAGGAATCATGGGTGACCATCAGGATGGTGGCGTTCTTTTCGCGGTTTAAGGTGCAAAGGCTCTCCATGAGAGAGCGGGAGGCCTTGGAATCCAGAGCTCCGGTGGGCTCATCGGCCAGGATCAGGGTGGGATCCGTGACCACGGCTCTGGCAGCGGCCACCCGTTGCTTTTGTCCACCGGACATTTCCGAAGGAAACTTGTGGAGAATGTCGGTGATCCCCAGGGTCTTAGCCACCTCCTCGATTTTTGCATCGATCTTCTCCGGCGCCTCCTTCTTGATGGAAAGAGCCAGAGAAATATTCTCCCGGGCGGTCATGGTATCCAGGAGGTTGAACTCCTGGAAAATGAATCCCAGCTTTTGGCTCCGGAATTCATCCAGCTTTCTTCCCCGAAGGGAGTTGATGTCCTGGCCTGCCAGGAGCACCTTCCCCGCCGACAGCGAGTCGATGGTGGAGATGCAGTTTAAGAGCGTGGTCTTTCCGCTTCCCGAGGCACCCATGATCCCGATGAATTCTCCTTCCTCCACCGAAAAGCTCAGGTCGTTTAAGGCCGCCGTAAGGCTGCCTTTGTTTCCGTAATATTTTTCCGCATGCTGTACTTCAAGTATCTTGGTCATGTTTTTCTCCGTAATTCTCAGTCTTCCCAGATCTCCGTGGGATTTACATTATAATACAGGATCATTGCATCGTACAGTTTATTCGGTGCAAGATTGATCTCCCGGGTGGATTTCAGGACCTTGTAGAGCGGGGAGTTGGCCTCGCCCACGGAGCCCATGCTCATGGGGGAACTGATGGTCTTGCCGAGCTTGCTGCCGGGGTCCACCTGATCAAGATCCAGGTAATACATATCGCCGTCCATGTCCTTCAGCTGATAAGCCAGAGGATCGTCGGAGCAGAGGTCCACATTGACCCGTCCGGTTTCGGAGGGAAGGTTCACGGTGGTGTTGTAATAATCTGTTCCGATGGTAAAGTAGGCGTCACCGTACTCATCGTTTAAGTAGATGCCCAGAAAGTTCACGAGAGAAGACTGGGTCTCGGTCATGTGGCCGTTGTGGCAGGACATCATGATGCCGCCGCCGTATTCGGCTTCCTCTCTGGACAGCACCAGATCTACATTTGTCTTCATGCGGGTGTCTCTGGCCTGATGTGTTGAGTGATCCGTGATGTAGTATTCCAGCGCACTGTTGATGCTCTTAACCGCGTATCCGGCGATCCAGAGCTCATCCTTGCCGATCTTCTCTTCGTAGGAGGTGCTGTTGTCGGAAAGATCCTGTTCGATCTCCTTCAAAAGGGCAGATGCCCGGGAAAGATCTACGGAATCATACTCATAATCCTGCAGGCCGATGATGCTTTCAAGCCGTGAGGAATAATCCTCCTGCTTTTCCGGATCCAGGTCTGCATAGACATCCTCCAGATAGGTGATGGCATCCACGGTTCTCTGGATATCCATTCCGTACAGGCGGACCTTGTCGCCCTCTTTGGCAGTTTCGTTGTATTCACGCATCCACTCCACCAGTTCACACATCTGATCCGTCCGGTACAGCCGGTACCCCAGGTGCTTGGTTGCTTCCCGTGCGGTTCCTTCTCCGCCCTGGATATAGCGGTTTGCAATGGCGCAGCCGCCCATGTCTCCTTCAAGCACAAAGGCCCGGATCTCGGTTTTTTCCACCAGCTCCTTGAATACCTCCAGCTTCAGCTCCTGAAATTCCCTGTTTCCGTGGGTTGCTTCCCCCAGAGCCACGATCCTGGTCCCCTCCGGGATCTCCATCTCAGAGAGAGATGTTACCGCTTTGTCAAAACCTTCGATCTTGCCGGGCTTCTTAAAGGCCAGCACGGCTCCTCCGCCTATGCATCCGAGTATCAGTGTTGCTGCGATCGCTATGGGAATGATAACCTTTGTTTTTTTCTTCATGATGTTCCTCCATATCATTTTCCGTAATCTGTGATCACATCTCGATCAGATCACCTTACATACCACACTATACCACGCCTCCTTATGCCTTGCCATTTCTGTGCCTTACACGAACCTTACAGTTTTGTCACGTTGCTGCGGGCCGCACCTGTGTGAAAATGGGGACGGTTCCGAAAAACACATTTTCGTTGTCCGCACAGAACCTTCCGATTTTTGCTCAGAATGCTAAAATTGAAAAGATCTGTGCTTAGATCAAGTGACAGTGGTGTCGGTTCGGTCCACTGGGATTCTTCTTCAACAAGTCTTCTTTGACTGCATAAAACGCCGTTTCAAGCTTTTGCGCAGTCGAGTTACCAAGTATTCTTCTTCAAAAAGTCTTCTTTGACTGCATAAAACGCCGTTTCAAGCTTTTGTGCAGTCGAGTTAGCAAGTATTCTTCTTCAGGAAGTCTTCTTTGACTGCATAAAACGCCGTTTCAAGCTTT
>JAGACB010000161.1 GCA_017614345.1 Lachnospiraceae bacterium | reverse complement strand
GTTTACTTAAAGAAGCTCGGCGAGTTCCTCGCCACCCTTCACAACATCAAAGCACTTGACGTGCTCCCCTACCACGTAATGGGCGTAGTCAAGTACGAACAGCTCGGTATCGACTATCCCTTAAAGGGCGTCGAACCCATGTCCCCGGAGAAGGCCGTAGAGTGCCGCAACATTATTCTCCGTGCGAGACGCGAGGCGCTGGAGAAGGCTTAATTTCGGTTACAAAATTTCCCAAGGGAACGGAACAGGACCGCCCCTTTCGAGATTTTGCAATATATGTTCCAAGGACGAATTACTTGAAGGAGGTAATGACTATGGCATTCGTTATTAACGATGGTTGTATTTGCTGCGGAAGCTGCGCAGGACAGTGCCCTGTTGGCGCTATCGCAGAAGGCGACGGAAAGTTCGAGATCGATGCAGAGTCCTGCATCAGCTGCGGCTCTTGCGCAGGTGCTTGCCCTGTAGGCGCTATCGAGGAAGGCTGATCTAAAGTCAGTTGGATTTTCGTATCAAGAACACAAACCCGACCGGGCGGAGGTTTCACCTCTCGCCCGGTTTGTGTGTTTTTGGGGACGGTTCTGAAAAACACATTTTTGTGTTTTTGGGGACGGTTCTAAAAAACACATTTTCTGGAATTTTCTTAAATACAGCGATATAAGAAGAATCTCAAGAATCGCTGTAAGACTTGGCCGGCCAGGGGGTAAAGAAGCTTCTTAAATACAGCGATATAAGAAGAATCTCAAGAATCGCTGTAAGGCTTGGCCGGCCTGAGGTAAAGAAGCTTCTAAAATACAGCGATATAAGAAGAATCTCAGGAATCGCTGTAACGCTTGGTCGGCCAGGGGTTAAGAAGCTTCTTAAATACAGCGATATAAGAAGAATCACAGGAATCGCTGTAAGACCCGGCCGGCCTGAGGTAAAAAAGCTTCTAAAATACAGCGATATAAGAAGAATCACAGGAATCGCTGTATGACCCGGCCGGCCAGAGGTAAAAAAGCTTCTTAAATACAGCGATATAAGAAGAATCACAAGAATCGCTGTAAGACTTGGCCGGCCAGGGGGTAAGAAACTTCTTAAAAGAAAAAGGACTTGTTTTCTTCATCAAAAAACGATAAGATGATATAACATTCACTCAAGAAAAAAAGGAATCTGAAATGATCATAGAAAAACTGAGCGATACGCAGATCCGTGTTCTGTGCACCGCTGAAGAAATGAAATTAAAAGGGCTGAAGGTAAGTGATGTGACGTACGGCTCGGAGGCGGCAGGAAAGCTGGTCCGTTCTGCGCTGCTCGCCGCATCGGTGGACTATGCCTTTACGACGCAGGACAGCAACCTGATGGTGGAGATCACGCCCCTTCCCGGGGATGAGATCGAGTTCCTGATCAGCAAGGTGGATTTCCCGGAGGAATTCGATACCAGGTATTCCGAGTTTCTTCCCTCCGCTCCGGAAGGAGATCACGAGGAAGGAACTTTCGAGGATTTCCGCGAAGTGACTGACCAGGATGAGAAAGTGTCCAAGGAGCTTTCCGGCGCCAATGACAAGGATGCTGACCGCAAGGAGCAGCAGGACTCGAATCCGGAAGATGATGACGCTGACGACCTTCTCGGCATGGCCGATCCGGAGGATGAGGCAGAAGGAACTGCAGAAGGTCCGGATATGAGCGCATTTCCCGCGGATTTCCGCGAGATGATGAAGGCACTCCAGTCGGGAGACCTTCCTCCGGGAATTACATTTGCCCCCATTGATCCCTCCATGCTCGGCAATCTGGGGATCGATCCGAATAATCTTCAGGGCATCCAGGGCATTCCCTTCGGCAACCTTAAGGATGGTCAGTTTATCGGCGGCACCATTATCGACGCGAGAACCAGCGACGGCCGCCCTCTGAGCAATGAAGAAGTTTCAGGCCTGCTTCGGGGCCTCCTTTCCTCCCTGGAGCCTCAGCCCCGGGAAAATGCTCCCGATGAAGACGAGGATTTGGCGCTGGCGGAGAGTGAGGCGGCAGGAGCGGCAGGAGATACTTCGGTAAGCTCTTCCAATGCAAATACCGTTGCAGGCGTCAATCGAGCAAACGCAAAGACTGCTTCGGGCAATATCGGTTCAGGGCAAATGGCATCAGAAGATGGTACTGCTGTGGACAATGAGTTTGCTCCGGATACTGCTTCATCTGACCCGGCCGAGTCTGATAATGCTTCTTCGAGCACAGCTTCCTCTGACCTGACCGAATCCGGTGAAAACACTTCAGACAGCACTCCTTCGGAGCCTGAACAGAAGCTTCCGGAAAAAGAATATAACCATAAGACCAGACTGGTGCGGATGTTCGGCTTCGATACCCTTGCGGACTGCATTCAGGCCTGCGCATCCATCGCCCCCATTTATCATGGGGAAAGCATCCTGTTCCGTGCGCCGAAGAATGCGGATAAGAAGACCCCTTCGCGGTTCGGCGAGTACATCCTGTGCATCACGAACGACCATTGTTCGAACCGGGAATTCTCCCTTGCATACAATCAGTTGTTTGAATACAACGGTAAGCGGATCTCGCCGAAGGTGGCATTTGACCACATTGAGGAACATTATGACACAATGATCGCCGCGGATGCCATTCATATCCTGAAGGATCTGTGATCAATTAAAACAAAAGAAAAAGCATCTTAGATTAGATATCTCTAAGATGCTTTTTTTGTGTAATAAGGCCGTCAACCGGCATTTCCCTGTGCCGGTGCAGCGTCCTCATAAAAATCGTCCTGATTGGAAATGAACTCCAGAATCTCTGAAGTATTTGCAGCCGGATGTTCATCTAAGAAGGCAGTGACGGTATTTAATCTGGAGGTCTTCTTTTTTACATATGTAAGCACTGCTTCAATGAAGTCATAATAGGAATCCGGAACGCTGTTCAATCTGATCGTTAATTCCTGCATATCATCCCTCCTAACGGTCATTGATCACTCTCAGAAAAATGTTGTAATTGTTGAAACCGTGGTTTTCGAACCAATAAATGTACGCAACCCCATCTATACCAAATGAAGAGTGTGCACATATGTTTTTTCCGCAATATCTTGCATCAAATACAGAATCTATTTCTGAGACGATCTTAGAATACTCTTTTGGATTTAACCAAAAGGTTGGCTTTGAAAAATGTTGTTCCTCCGCATCGTCGGTTCGTTTTTTCATGTGTGGCTCTCTTTCTGTGAAAGAGGAGGAAACGGATGCTTGGCGTTTCACCCTCATTATATCAAAAAAAATAAGCTATGCAATATACATAACACGAAACATACGGCCTCTGCCTAAGGCCCGGCAGAGACCGCGTGTTTTCTCGGGGGAAGACATTTGAAAGGTTATGAAGACCGACAATGGAGGTATGGAGGCCTGTCGCACGAGTAATAACTGCCGGCCGGCTTGTTCACCGCGGTTAATGACGGAACCGACTTGGAAACATATGTGGAGGCCGGCCAAGACTGATCAGGAAGTTTTGCGCGCAGCTGCCTATAATAATGTTGGCTCGTGCCTGAAAGCGGCATCATAACACCTTCAAATGGTCTGTTTCAGCCGGGATCGCCAGTGGTTATTATTCTGCTTTCCCTGTTCTCTCCGGCTGATCCCCTGAGAAATGTTGTAGAAGGTTTCGATCTTGTCTTTTAGGTTCGTTTGCGTCGCCTCAGCGGGCAAACGAGCTGTGCAGATCAGGGGTGCCCGATAATCCTTGGAATAGGCACTGATCTGCAAACTGAAGGTTTCATCAACTCCTTTCGGATATGGCGGAGAGCTTTCCGTTGCCGGCAGCTGTTCCGGCAAGGACCTGGGCATTACTTTGTGAAGAAAGCGTTGTGGCATTTCGTAAATGAAAAATGTTTTTGTTCGTATTCGATTCTGTGGTTATTTTACGGCAACAATCATTTCCCTGCCCGGCTCATCCGACATCCTGGTTTTCTTCCTTCGGCCAAAGGGTTACCCTGATTATGGCGGGGAACCCTCAAAAAAACAATTCTTTTTCCTCAAAAAAAGAGGCGAAAATTAAAAAGTTCACAGTTTTCTCGCACTGTTTGTGAAGTTTTCGCACAAACTGTAAAGTTCGGGGAAGGGTGAGGGGTGACAGAGATGACTTGGTTACAGGTCAAAGACCTGCAACGGAACCGTCCCCCGGTCACTCTCCCTGCCACTATATGCAACAAACTAATATCTGAGGACATTGTGTAAAATTTCAGATTGCAGAGTGGCGCGTCTTCCTATAATATGAACATAGAAACTTATCCGCCCGGGAAGGAAAGAAGGCGGACTGATCGGGTGTTTGGAGATGATCCGAGTCGTGTGATCGATCAAAATATTATCAGAGGAAAAAGGAGCGGCAGCTATGAGCGAGAAGTTCTATCCGGTGCATTTGGGACCGGCGAAGTGTGCGGTGGATCTGGGAGACGGATCCGAGCGCGGAGAATATGTGGACCAGGATTATATCCTGCAGAAGCTGGGGCGCCCCCACAGGAGCATCAGCCTGATGTACTGCTATTATCCGTATGATGCGGAGTGGCCTGCCAGGATCAGTGAGGCCTGGAAGGACAAGAACGTGTCATTTGCCTGGGATTATCCCTATGATGACTATTTTCCCTATGAGGGTGGCTTAAACGGCCGGAATGGGGCGGAAGCGGAGCCCTTTAAGTCTATGAGGGACGTGCGTCGTCACGGCCAGGATGTGACCCTTACGCTGACTCTGGATCCGAAGCTGACGGATGACCATCTGATCGCTATTGCAAATGACCTGAAGAAATTCGGGCGGATGATGCTCCGCATCAATCACGAGGCCACCGGAAACTGGTTCTCCTTCAACAAGCGTGCATCCTATCAGGAGGTGGCGGATTTCTTTGTTCATGCGGCAAATGTCATTCGCACCCATGCCCCCAACGTTTCGGTGATCCTCTGCATTGACGGCATCCAGAAGCTCGGTGATACCGAGATCGACCGGGAAGCGGAGTTTTCTGAGGCTGTTCGCGCCGCAGATCTCTGGTCCACGGACAAATATCCTTCTCTCCACTGGGGCTGGCCCTATGACGTGGCAGAAGAGGGCGGTACCACCTTCAAACGCACTACGGTCCGGGAGAACTTTGACCTCATCAAGGCGACCTGTGAGCGCTTTACCGAGATCAACGGCGGTGTTCCGAAGCCCATGATGGTCAATGAAATGAATGCAGACGGAGATGTGACCGGCCCCTACGAGCAGGCCATGATGGTGAAGGAATTCGGCGATATGCTTAAGGCGGAGCAGGCCGACTGGTTCCGGGCATTTACCATGTACCAGTTCCGGGACAGAGGGCGCTTAGGCCTCGAGATCGAGGATCCTAACAACCCTCAGGTGGGTATTGAGCAGCCTCTCCTTAAGGTCTACCGTGACATGATCCGCGAGGAGTACTTCTCCCCGACCATGACCCTTCGGGAAAATGAACTGTCCCTCCCCGTAACCCTTCGCTGGGGCGGCTCCGAGGATGCAGACGGCATAGGGATCCCTCTTCATTTTGAGGGCAACCCTCATTTCTGCGAGCTCTACTTTGACGAGACAGATGAATCCAACCTGATGATCGAGCTGGGTGGCAGATGGTTCTACAAGGCGCCGAAGACCCGTGTCCTTGACCTCATGGGCACCTTCTTTGAAAAGCCTCTTACAGGCCCTGCAGACCTGACTCTTCACATCTTTGCACCGCCTGCCTCCGGGGAAAATGACCTCGCAGCAGAAGACGGCCTCATGAATACCTACACCACACTGACCACCCTTCCGAGGGTACGTATCCGCTATGCACCGATCCTTCCGGATCCGGGGAAGAAATAATAATAGAAAAGCCGGAACCCGAGGGTTCCGGCTATAAAAAGAAACCCTCCGTGGCCTTACGACCGCGGAGGGTTTGAATTTGTCTCAAAAGAAACGATTGCTGTGAAGAATTAAGCTCTCTTCTTTGTAGCAACTGCAGCACCTGCAGCGGAAACGCCAAGCAGAGTAACTACAGCAACGGGAACTACAACACCGGTAGCAGCTGCGCCGGAGATAGTAGCCTTAGCAGTAAGATTGGAAGATGCATTCCAGCAGGAAACTGCAACCCAGTCGATCTGAGAACCTGCAGCAACAGGGAGATCGTTCCAACCATTGTCATACTTGCCGTCCTTTGCCTTTGCAAATACGTCATCACCGGTAACGGTCCAGGTCTGATCAGCGCCGTTAGCGGTTGCGTTCATAAGGTTACGCTGATGAACAAGATCATCTGCCTCGCCTACTACGTGAACCTGAACTGCACAGTTGTCCCAACCCATCTGGGATTCATCGTTCAGCTTGGAAGTAACGGTGAAGGTTACACTGGAGGGATCAGTGTTCATAGCATTGATCAGAGCAGCATCAGTAACGTGCTCGGAGCCTTCGCCATTATCATTAGCAGTGATGGTGAAAACATACTCGGAATCAGCGCTGGCTACTACAGCCATGGAAAGGATCATTGTTGCGGTCATAGCAACAGCAAGTGCTTTTTTAAACATATTCGTATCCTCCTTAAGTTTTTTCCCCGTATTGTTGTACGGGAAAATAATATGTTTTTGTTATCAGTATGATTGTAATCGTTTTGTAACAAATTTTCAATAGTTTTTTTCGTAAAATCCAGCAATAATCGCGTTTTTATGAATTTTTTATATTCATTGCCTGCTGAAATTATCAGACTTTGCGACTGCCGGAACCATGAAAAAATCCGAATATATTATGATACGGACCGGATCATGTTAATCAGGATCTTTTCTTGGTAGCAGCCATTGCTCCTGCAGCGGAAACGCCGAGCAGAGTAACAACAGCAACGGGAACTACAACACCGGTAGCAGCAGCGCCGGAAACAGTAGCGGTAACCTTGAAGTCACTGTAACCGGAACCCCAAGCTGCGCAGCTAACCCAATCAACCTGAGCGCCGGCTTCAACAGCGAAAGGAGTCCAACCATTGTTGTATACGCTGTCTACAGAACCATCAAATACATCCTTACCGGTTACAGTCCAGGACTGAGTAGCGCCTTCAGCGGTAGTAAAGTTGTACTGATGAACCTTATCATCAGCTTCACCTGCAACATGAACCTTGATAGCACAGTCGCCATAACCAACGTTATACACTGAAGTATCTGTATTAGCTGTAACAGCGAACTTTACACTGGCAGGGTCAGAATTTAATGCTGCAAGGAGAGCGGCATCAGTACAATTAGCGTCAGCAGGAATTGCTACTTCTGCATCTGCACTGGCGATCACAGCCATGGAAAGGATCATTGTTGCCGTCATAGCAACTGCAACTGCTTTTTTAAACATAATCATATCCTCCTTAAGTATTATTTCCGCGTCCCTTTACGGTCCGGGAAGCTGATATGTTTAATGATATCAGTTTGATTGTAAGCGATTTTTCACAAATATACAACAGTTTTTTTCGCAAAATTCAGCAATAGTCACATTTTTATGCACTTTTATGGTCACGGATTCTCTATTATTCTACATCTTGTGTGTATATAGTTGTACCAATGCTAGATATAGATAGATCATACAAACGCTTGTGTGCAATTTGGATAAGCCTTCTGACGGGTTTAAGGGCAAAAAAGGACTGCTGAAATGCGTTTTCGGCATACAGCAGTCCGGATCATCATTGATTTAAAGAGGTTTTCGGAGGTACTTATATCCCATTCGGGATGATCCCTTTTCTCTTCGGAAGATCATTTTCCCATCCGGGATGTTCTCTTTCTGAAAACTCACTTTCTCTTCTTGGAAGCAGCTGCAACAGCAGCGGAGGATACACCGATCAGGGAAATTACTGCAACGGGAACTACAGCACCGGTAGCAGCTGCGCCGTCATTGTAGGTAAGGGAAACAAGCTCACCGCCGTTCCAGGTACCGAACTTCAGGTTAGCGATGGCAGAAGGATCTGTTACACCGAAGGAACTTACCAGTTCTTCCACGGTATAGGTCCAGGTCTTCTCCCCGTCAGCTACGGCAGAAGCGATCTCACCGTTCTTGGCAATGGTGGAATCCGTCCAGGCTCCGTTTACATTTGCTCCGAAGTTACCGTAACCCCAGCCGTCCTTGGTATCATCAGTCTGCTTGGTAACAAGGGTAACAGTAGCGGTGGGCTTGGTAAGGTCAACACCCTTTGTCTCCATGTCCTCAACACAGCTTCCCGGGCCGGGATTCTGGATCTCGATGGAAACGGTCTCAGCACTTGCTACAACTGCCATGGAAAGGATCATTGTTGCACTGACGGCAACTGCTAAAGCTTTTTTAAACATATTATTGTCCTCCTTAAGTATATTTGGCCGTTCCCTCTTTCGCACCTGGAAACAGCCTGTAATATGTTTAACACGTTAGTTTGATTGTAGGTGATTCGTAACATTTTTGCAATACTTTTTTTACATAAAACCTTGGATTTTCGAGATTTATTCGTGAAAGTTGCACGAAAATTACAAAGATATGAAAGATGGATACAAAGCCGGCCCCATCGGGGATTTTTCATTGCAAAAGCCCTTCTGATTTGATAGAATTATAGCGGTTATGCCGATAGCCGAAAGGCTTTTGGTATGCGGATCCGGGGAAATGATCGGTGTGATCGGGCCTGAAAAGACAACGGCACGGAAGGATGTGATCCGGATCAAAACAACAGGCGGAGCTTCTGTCTCCGCAGTACGAGGTGAATGAAATGCAGGCTGCATTAAAGAGAGCGGCCGGAGTCTTACTTCCGGTCAGTTCATTGTGGGATGAGTATGGGATCGGTACGTTTGGGGAGGAAGCCTATCATTTTGTGGAGCAGCTTTCCCGGGCGGGACAGAAATACTGGCAGGTGCTGCCCATCGGTCCCACCAGCTACGGCGACAGTCCGTATCAGTCCTACTCGGCCTTTGCGGGCAATCAGTATTTCATTGACCCGGAGACCCTGGTGAAGGAAGGCCTTCTCTACCGCGAGGAGATCGAGGCTCACAAGTGGGGGGATACTGCCTCCTACGTTTCCTACGACCGCATCTACAGCGGCAGGACTCACCTTCTGAGAGTGGCTTACGACCGTGCTCTCGGCCGGCCCATTCCCTTGGAGCGGATCTACAACGGCATCTATGATGACGAAGAGCAGCGCCGCAGTCAGGAGGAGGGCTATGTGGCCCCCGCCATCCGTTTCCCCGACCGTTATCAGGACCTCGGAAACTATTGTGCAGACAGCAACGGAGCAGATTCCTTACAGGAAAATGTCGGTGCAGCAACATATGCCGGCGCAACTGATCATACATCTGCCATTCCCGAAAACTGCTATAAGCTCTCCCGGGAATACCTTGATTTCTGCGAGAACAGCAGCCAATGGCTGGATGATTTTGTTCTTTACTGTGCGTTAAAAGACCATTTTCACGGAAAATCCTGGATGGACTGGGATGAGGACATCAAGCGGCGGACGCCGGAAGCCCTGGAGCGTTACAGGAAGCTCCTGGCGGATGACATGGATTTCTACCGGTTTGTTCAGTTTGAATTCTACCGCGAGTGGCATCATCTGAAGCAGTATGCAAATGACCGGGGCATCGAGATCATCGGTGATATCCCGCTCTATATGGCCCTTGACAGCGCGGATGTCTGGGCGGATCCCCGGCTCTTCCTTCTTTCGGAGGACCTGGTGCCCACCGTGGTTGCAGGATGCCCGCCGGATGCATTTTCCGCGGACGGACAGCTCTGGGGGAACCCCATCTACGACTGGGAGGCTCACAAGGCGGAGGATTTCGCCTGGTGGAGGCGCCGCATGAAGGCAAATGCTTCCCTCTATGACGTGATCCGTGTGGACCATTTCATCGGCATTGTGCGCTATTACAAGATCCCCTGGGGAGATACGGACGGACGGCGCGGTGAGTTTGCCTTCGGCCCCGGAGAGGAGCTGACCCGTGCCATGGATGAGGCTGTGGGCGGCAAGAAGATCATTGCCGAGGATCTGGGTATCATGATCCCGGAGGTAAAAGCTCTGCTTGCCAAGACCGGCTACCCCGGCATGCGGGTTCTGCAGTTTGCCTTTGACGGCAATCCGGAAAATGACCATCTTCCCTACGAATACGACCGCAATTCAGTTGCTTACTGCGACACTCACGATAACGAAACCCTCATGGGCTATGCCAAGACCCATCCGGAGGACTACCGTCGTCTCTGCGAGTACTTCCACATCAAGGATATGTACGCAGAGGCTGCAGAGTGCGGAGCAGTGCTGGCTACGGAGAACATCATTACCCAGGTGATCCGCTGGATGTACGCATCCTGTGCATCCGTTGTGATCCTTTCGGCTCAGGACCTTTTGGGTCTCGGAAACGAAGCACGGATCAACCTGCCCTCCAGCACCGGTGACAACTGGAAATGGCGCCTTGCTCCCGGGGAAATGAACGACGAAGTATTCCTTCGGATGAAGGTCCGGAAGTTAGCGGAAGTCTACGGCAGAGTATAAGGGACCGCAGAAGAGTACAAAAAGACGGAAAGCCCTTCCGTTACACCATGTGAAAACGGTGTGAGGAGGGGCTTTGGTGCATTATCATGAATCGAAAAAGTTTTCTCTGGAACATGTTAGGCAGCAGTGTCTATGCAGCCGCAACCATTCTGTTCACCATGATCGCCAAACGGGTGGGCGGAGTGGAGGACGGGGAAGCCTTTTACATGGCATTTACCACGGGGCAGATGCTGCTGACGCTTGGATACTTCGAGATCCGGCCGTTCCAGTCTACAGATGTGAATGAACAGTACAAGGCAGAGGATTACTTCGGTTTTCGTCTGCTTACAAGTGCGCTGATGCTCGTCTCGGCCCTGGGCGTCTGTGCAGTCTACGGCATTTTCCGCGGAACCGCCTTTACGGGCCTGGTTCTGATCTTTCTGATGACCGCCTACAAGATGTTCGATGCCCTTTCCGACGTGATGGAGGGTGAGTTTCAGCGCCGTGAGCGGATGGACCTTTCGGGAAAATCCATGTTCCTGCGGGTGTCCCTGGCCCTTATTGTTTTTGTTCTGACGGAATACCTGACGGGGAATCTGATCCTGACCTCGATCCTGACGGTTGCCGCCGCTCTGGCAGCATTTCTCTTTATTGACGTTCCCTGGATGAGGAAAATGGAGAAGATCAGTGTTTCATTTTCCCGAATCGGCGGCCTTTTTAACAGCACCATTCTGCTGTTTCTGGGCTCAGCCATGTGTATGTGGATCTGGAACGGCACAAAATACGTGGTGGAATGGACCATGGATGCCACTTCGACTTTGGTTTACGGCATTGTGTTCATGCCCACCATGGTCATTAACCTGGGCAGCGGCTTTCTGTTTAAGCCCATGCTTACCAGCCTGACCCGGGACTATACCGGCGGCGACCGGAAGAACTTCGTAAAGCGCATCTCGCTCCTTCTGGCGGCCACTGTGGGCATGACCCTTGTTGCCATGCTCGGCGCCTACCTGCTGGGTGTTCCGGTCCTGTCCCTGATCTTTAAAGAAGACCTTACCCCTTACCGCAGCCTTCTGCTGATCCTGTTAGCCGGCGGCGGCCTGAATTCCATGGGCATTCTCTTTTATTACGCCCTGACCGTCATGCGTCGCACAGGCCTGATCTTCATCGGCTACATTGCGGTCATGGCAGCCTCTGTTCCCCTGCCCATCCTCATGACCCGCGCTTGGGGCCTTTCCGGCGCAGCCTGCAGCTACTGCATACTGATGCTCATTCAGCTTGTGATCTTCGGGGGAATGACCTTTTGGGGATTGTTTCGGAATAAAAAATGAAAATGCAAAAGCAGTCGGAGGAGGAGACCAGCCGACTGCTCTTCGGGTTCCGTCTTGAACCCATGCATATCATAGAAAGGGAGGAGTTTCGGCTTTCGCCGAAGATTATGAAAAAAATTTCTATCTATGGTCTCAGTATACTGGGGAACAATGAATAAAAAATGTTTCACGTGTTAAACTCTTTTGAATAAAATGTTAACAAACTGTTAACATGAGTATTACGGTTCAGTGTTTTTGCATTTCTCAGAAACAGTCCTGCAAAACTGATCGGACGAATATGAACTACCACAAGCGACAAGTCGCATGGGGTTTTCTTGCCTGAAACATATAAAAAGGGTTTGAGAGAGAATGTTTAATCCCCGGGGAGTTGAGGGACTCCCCGGGGATTATCTTGTCCGGAGCGGGATTCCGGACGGAGGATGACGATACAGGGGGTGTATCGTTTTAAGCATTGAAAATGACCTGCGGTTAACTCTTAACCACAGGTCATATTATAATGCATTTTGATTCGATTTTTCTCATTCTTGCAATTGTGTAAGTTGTTTTCGGGGTGTTTTTTACTTACAGATTTGCAAGTGAGTACATTTTTCACGTCTTATCCAGCGTATACCCTTCGTTTCCGTTAAAGGAAGCCTCCAATCCTGCACCGGCAACGGCCAGTTTGCGGTTTAAGCGGGAGACGGTGGTGTAAAGGGCGTTGCTGGCGTAGTCCACGGAGGTCTTCCAGACATGTTCGCAAAGCTCTTCCTTGGTGACCGGGCGAACGCCATGGGTTGCCAGAAGCAGCAGGACGGAGAATTCTTTTTTGGTGAGGAGCAGGTCTTTTCCGTCGCAGCTGGCAACCATGGATACGGTATCCAGCTTCAGGTTTTCATAATGGACCACATGAAGTGCTCCCGTGGCGTCCCGGAGTCTGGCCTCCACATGGGCCAGAAGAACACCCAGGTCGTATGGTTTGGTCATATAGTCATCGCCGCCTTCGCGGAGGGCCCGGATGATCTGTTCATTTTCCCCTAATGCGGACAGGAACAGGATGGGAATGTCATATTCCTGTTTGATCTGTTTACACAGGGTAATGCCGTCGCTGTCCGGCAGCATGATGTCGAGCACGATCAGGTCCACGTGGTGGGCTTTCAGCTGTTCGAGACACTGCTTGCCGTCTGCGGCTTCGAGGACATCGTAATCCTCCATCATGAGAGCCTCGTGATTGATCTCCATGATGTGGGGATTGTCTTCTACCAGCAGGATCTTATAACTCATTTCTGTGCCTCCTTGGGAATGGTAAATCGAAATACGCTGCCTTCGGGACCTGTGGATTCTACCGTCAGGTCTCCTCCGTGCATACGGACGGTATCCAGGCAAATGGAGAGACCCAGCCCGTTGCCGCTGTCCGTGGTGTAGCCGCGTTCAAAGATATGGGGAAGGATATTTTCCGGAATTCCGGTTCCGGTGTCGGATACCGTAAAGACCACGTCCTTGCCTTCCTCGGTTACCTTCACCCGGATCTGCCCCTTGTCGGTATGGCGGCTGGCGTTTACGATCAGGTTTAAGAGCACCTGTAAGAGGAGTTCGAAGTTGGCATGGAGCATTGCATCCGTAGAACATTCGGTCTCTAAGCGGTTGCCCTTTTTGTCGCAGACCGGTCCGCCGATGAGCTCTGCCTGATGAAGAAGCTCCCGGGGATCCACCATTTTCCTTTCTGCTTCCTTGACTTCGCCGTAGGTACTGGCCATGAGGTTTGATACCATGGCACCCAGTCGGTCGGCCTCGGAACGGATGGTCTCAAGACGCTCCGGTGTCTGAGGGGACAATTTTCCTTTTTCAATCTGCATCTGGGTCAGCTGGGCATAGCCGGAAATAACAGACAATGGGGTCCTCAGCTCGTGTGCCACGGTCTGCAGGAAATCCCGGTTCATGGCGTTGATCTGGCCTAGCACCTCGTTCTTGTGCTGCTCCTCGGTCAGAAGCTCCATCCGCTTCTGGATCTTCCGTTGCGTATTTAAGGAAAGCAGGAGCAGGCAGACCAGAAGACCGAAGGGGGTCATTCCGAAGTGCGCCACAAAGGAATTGCTTCCCGAGGAAATTCCCTCGTACATCATTACCAGGAAGAGGGCCAGAAGGATCAGCAGTGTGACCACATCCGAAAAGGTAAATGCTTTTTTCACACCCATCCAGATGGCTCTGATGAGGACTGCAACCGCACATGCTGCGCAGAAGTAGTAACTGTAATGGCACAGTGCCACCAACTCCGTTGTGGGCAGCACACAGTGCAGGACAATGTCGATGCCGCAGATCACAGTAAACACCAGTTCGTACTTCTTTTTGATGAGCTTAGGGAAATACGCCGCAGGCAGAAATACGCCCATGGTGGGGATCATGGATACCGACAGGATGAATACACGGTAGTAGGGCTCGAAGGGAAAGTCCATCGGCATCAGGTATTCATGGAGAAAGTGAGAGTTTCTCATGGAGATCAGTACGCAGCAGAGGGAAAGCACTCCGAATTCCCGGCTGTGCATATATGCGGAATACAGCAGGAAATAGAAGGCGAAGAACAACAGTCCGCCGCCTGTAAA
Source organism: Lachnospiraceae bacterium (assembly GCA_017614345.1). Taxonomy (GTDB): domain Bacteria; phylum Bacillota; class Clostridia; order Lachnospirales; family Lachnospiraceae; genus JAGACB01. The sequence continues at coordinate 12,344 of JAGACB010000161.1, read as the reverse complement.
GAAGGAAAAGAGCGTCATTCCCCGGACATATTCATCGATCTTCTCCGGCGAGGAGATGACCGTATTCTGGATAAATCCTCCCTGATGATGCATGTAATTGGCATACTGATAAATGATCTCGATCTCCCCGTCATCGTCCGAATACAGGGGGAGCGTATAGTAGTGCCCGTTGTGCACGGTCTTCTCCGGATCCTCGCTGACGTAGCCGAAGGATCTCACCTCGACTCCGTTCACAAAGATCCTGGTACTGTAATCGATGGAATAGCTGGCGATCATCAGATAAGTATTCGGTTTTGCCAGGATCTTGACACGATAAGTCCCCAGATGCGGTGACTTCACCTCATCCGGCTGCGGATCGAGTTCAACATTTCCCGAATAAAAGTCAATGGGGTAGTACAACACCCCGGGATAAAAATCCCAGGAGTTGACCAGATGGTACACTTCTGTTTCGATGGGCACTTCCCGTACATCCACGATTCCGTTCTCCGGATGGACTTGAAAGTCCGGCATCGTCGTCAGTCTGCTGCTCGCGTACACATAAAGTGCTCCGATGATCGCCAGCACCAGCATGGTGGGGATCATCTTCCGCAGACCGGCCAAGATCTTTTTTTTCTTATTTATTTCCATTTGTGTTCACCTTGCTCTTGCCTTAGGGGCGATCACTGTTTGAACCACTGATCGGATCGATGTTATTTGTTGTCCTAGTTGCCGATACGATCTGTGGTTGTTTCCCGAAAACCCGTGCCCGGGTTTCCGATTCCTGCGAGATTCTACTGTGCTTTATTATACACGCTTTTTTGGCAAATGGAAATCCCCTTGCAAAAACGCAAAAGAGGATGTGACCCGGGGTGTTGATATGACTCTTGTGGGCTTGAGATTTCTTGGGTTTTTCGGTCGGTTTGTACCTTGGTTTGACTGAGAATATGGGTCAATACAGCGAATTAATGAATATTTGGATTTCCGCTGTGTTTTAACCTTGATTTCAGCCCTGGAATGGATGCCAATACAGCGATCAAATGAATATTGGGATTTCCGCTGTGTTTTAGCCTTGATTTCGGCCTTGGAATGGATGCCAATACAGCGATTTAAAGAATATTTGGATTTCCGCTGTAATTGGGCATATTTTTTTTGGAGCCGGACGTGAATGACTACGGAAATCCTCAAAAGCAAGTTATGCGTAGTTTTTGCAAAAACCAAAGGTTGAAATCCCCGGCGGAAAAGTGTAATCTATGATATGTGGGCTGAAAGAAAAGTCTGCAAGGGGGGCAACTATGATCAACAACGAAAATGACGTTAAAAAGCAGTATGCGAAAGCAGATAACTTAAGTACCAGGATCTCGATCCATGACAAATATTCCACCAACAAGACCGGGTTTGCCAACTGGATCTACTCGAACTACCGGATCGAACCCGGCATGAAGATTTTGGAGCTGGGCTGCGGAACGGGCTCCATGTGGAAGGGACAAGAGGCGCTTCTGGAGAACTGCGGCCGGATCATTCTCTCGGACTTCTCCGAAGGCATGGTGGAGACGGCACGTGCCGCCATCGGCGAGCATGCCAACCTGGAGTACCGGGTGATCGACATCCAGAACATCCCTTTCGAGGATGAAACCTTTGACGCCGTGATCGCAAACATGATGCTCTATCATGTGCCGGATCTGGATAAGGGACTTTCTGAAGTCCGTCGCGTGCTGAAAAAGACAGGAAACTTCTACACCGCAACCTATGGTGAGCACGGGATCGTGGAGTTTCTGGCGTCGCTCCTCAGTGAGTACGGCGTTCAGGACACTGCGAGCAAGGCATTTACCCTTCAAAACGGCGCCCGGATCCTCGGAACACGCTTCAGAGAGGTGGAGCTTCTCCGTTATGAAGACTCCCTGGCGGTGACCGATGTAGATGACCTGGTGGACTACGCCTATTCCCTGGGTGGCATGACCTCCCTGGCCGGCATTCCCCGGGAGACTCTGAAGGAAGTCTTCCGTAATAATATGAAGGATGGCGTGCTGAGCGTTCCCAAGGAGTACGGCATGTTTGTGGCAAAATAGATTGAGATTTTCGCCTGAAGAGGCTATAATGTTTTCGTAGTATCATTTTCCATGAAGAGGATAAGAGGAAATGCCGTTCTCTCGAAAAGGAACGGATGAATTCTCCTTTTCTGAAACGGGAAATGCAAAATCACATATGAATAAAGAAAGGATCTATTGATCATGTCACAGAATCCCATTGTTACATTTGAAATGAGCGACGGCGGTATCATGAAGGCAGAGCTCTATCCCGAGATCGCACCCAATACCGTCAACAATTTTATTTCCCTGGTTTCCTCAGGCTTTTATGACGGACTGATCTTCCACAGAGTCATCCGCGGCTTTATGATCCAGGGCGGTGACCCTCAGGGCAGCGGCATGGGCGGCCCCGGCTACGGCATTAAGGGTGAATTTGCCCAGAACGGCTTCCCTAACCCGCTGAAGCACGAGAGAGGCGTTCTTTCCATGGCTCGTTCCATGATGCCTGATTCCGCAGGCTCCCAGTTCTTTATCATGCACGAGACATCTCCCCACCTTGACGGCAGCTATGCTGCATTCGGCAAGCTGATCGAGGGCGAGGACGTGCTTGACCGCATCGCAACCTGCGTCACCAACTTCCGCGATCGTCCCAAGATGGATCAGGTCATGAAGAAGGTAACGGTTGAGACCTTCGGTGTTGATTATCCGGCTCCCGAGAAAGTTTGAACATGAATGTTTTCAGAATCCAAAACAGCCCGGAAAATGAAATTGAACGGCGCCTTCTGACTCAGAAAGGCGTCGTTTTTTTCAGTGAGGAAAATGTTTCAGCTCAGAATCCTTTTCATATGGTATATTCTGCAGATACACCGCAGGAATATCGCCGGCTGCTGGCGGAACATAAATCCGTATTCGGGGTGATCCCGGATCTGTGCGGTTCTTATTCGTCGGATGATCCCTTGTCTGCCCCGGCCGATTCCTGGCCGGAAGGTTCTTACCTTACGGAGCAGGGAGCGGAGATCGATGATGCGTACCTGCGGCTTGTCAGGGCCAGATGCCTGGAGCTCCCCTACGTTACGGCAGTGGGAGAGCGGGTCTATCTGCGGGAGCTGTGGGAGGCGGATGTGCCGGAGATGTTCTGGGCTGACGGCTCTGCGGAGGAGAAAAGGGAACTGGTCGCATCCTACCGAAAACACGTCTATCTGCCCTGGACCTTCGGGATCTGGGGGATCTTTCGAAAGGAAGATGACCGGTTACTCGGCCGGGCCGGACTGGAATACGACTGCGAGGGTGAAGTGACCCTGGGCTATGAAGTCCGGGAGGAATACCGCAGACAGGGTTATGCCTTTGAGGCGGTGTGTCTGGCACTGGAGTGCTTCAGACAGTCGGACCCTGATCTGGCGGGGATCCGCCCTGTGGTGGTCTGCATTTCCCCGGAGAATCTGGCTTCCCGGGCACTGATCCGGAAGGTGCAGGAGAAAAGGATCGTTCCGTTAGAAGTGCGGACCGGCTGATCACATGATCTTCCGGTCCGTTTGTACGTTATCTGATCTTCATTTTTTCCTTATTATAGCTGTAATGCATGTTGATTTTAGCTGTAATGCATGTTGCCTTCGGGAGTTGTTTCTTCCCTGAAGGGTTTTGCGTTTATTCTGCATTTTCCGTGGAGTTTTGAGGTCCGTCCAGCAGGTAGTATAAGTAGTCGATGGCTACGTCCTTCCGCTTGGAATTGAACACGAGGGTGTAGTAGCACTCGGTCTCGATCTCAAGGTTTTCCGTCATGGGGCTGGGATTCATGAGGATCCCGGCATAGATCTCGCGGGTTTTGTCCGGGATCTCCTCCATGTCATCTTTGTAGGAGAGGATCTGGTTTGCTTTGACCAGACGATCTTCCTCCTTCAGGCGGTTAAAGAGGTCTTCGGGAAGTGCAGTCTCCAGGTCTGCAAGGATATTTTCCCCACAGTACTGATTCAAAGCGTTTTCATCGAGGATCATATAGTCCAGGTCGGAGGCCTGGATATTGGCGATCACCTTGGTGGAGGATGCCAGGGCCATCTGGGCGTCAACATTGCCCGTGTCTGAGGCCAGGACCAGGGAATCATCGAAGAAGAGCTTGTTCTTCTTGACGTTGTATCCGCGGTCGGAGAGGTAGCCGTCCGTCATGAAGGTGGTGTCCGTGGCGGAATGATCCGTGTTGACCATGAAGCCCTGAAGGACTGTGGGCTTGACCGCTTCGATCACACTCTGGACCACGATGACTGCAACGATCACAGCCAGGATCAGCACCAGGATGTGGATCTTGTAGTATTCCCAGATGTACCAGAATTTCTCCTCACCGGGCTGTTCTTTGAAACGGGCCCATTCTTCTTTCGGTGAGTATCTGACCTTGGTCTTTTCTTTGCGCTTTTTCTCAGCCGCCCGCTCTTCCGCGAGCTGCTTTACTTCTTCTTCGGTTTTCTCTGCTTCAATACGCATGAGACGGAGATTCCTTTCTTATCTTATGATATAGGAAGCAATTATAGGAGGTATTCTTGAATTATCTGTGAAAAGCACACAGAAAAATATTTCCCCGAAAAATATCTGTGAAAACCACATAGAATAAAAATATCTGAAAAATACCTGCGAAAATGGATCTTTGCTGAAGTCCGACTGAAAACGGGATTCAGATAAATGATCGGCTTACAAAAAGGCAGGTCCCGGATCATTCCGGAACCTGCCGATCTTTAAATCATAAGAAATAGTTTGCTTCACTTGATCTGCAGATTATTTTCTGTCATCCTGCTGGTCGATGATGTTCTGCTCACGCTTATGGCAGGTGAACAGAAGAACCTGGCAATCCAGACTCTTCAGAAGAGTCAGAGCGGAAGCAAGGCGGATCTCATCATAGAATGCGAATACGTCATCGAGCATGATGGGCATGGGCTTGCGATCCCACAGAAGCTTAGCAGCACTGAGTCGAACACTTAAGTAAACCTGCTCGATGGTACCACGGCTGAGCTGATCCAGAGGAACAATGCGGTCAGGAGTGTTCAGTGTGATATTGAAAGCTTCATCTACGATAACTGCGGTATACTTGCCTTCTGTGATCTGAGCCAGATACTCGGACGCGTACTGATTCAGCTTATCACCAAAGGTCTCATGGATCTCTGCGGACATTCTGGACAGAGTCTGCATTGCTTCGTGAACTGCTTCCAGTTCCTGCTTGGCAGCTTCGTTGGATGCGCAGATCTCTTCGGTATGAGCGATATCGGACTCGATACGGATCATAACCTCCTGCTTCAGCTCGATCTCCCATGTATGCTGACGGATCGTGTTATCGATGGTGGAGATCTGTGCCTGCAGCTGAGGAACTTCCTCAGGGTTCGGGGGATTCCAGTTTCTCTTCAGGTTATCAAGGTCATCGGTCTTCTTACGAAGTTCGCTCTGACGCTCGATGAACTCTCTGTACTTTGCATCACTCTTGGTATTGGAGATGTGAAGGACAATACCGATCACAACGAATACCAGGGCAATGACCAGACACAGGATACCGATCAGAAGGTCGCTGTTGAAGATCTGGATCGCACCGAATACTAACAGTGCAAGAGCAACGCCCCACATTGCGAAGATGATGATCCGGTCCTTCATGGTGATAGGAGAACCCTTGGAGGTTTCCTGCAGCCACTGAACTTCCTTTGCGATGGATGCATCGATCTCGGCGATCTTACGATCATGCTCTGCGGTAGCATTTTCCACGTCGTACAGTACTTCGTCCAGACGATCCTGGATGCTCTGGCGCTCAGCTTCCTTAGCAGCCTTGTCTTCCGTGATGGAGTTGATCTCGGTCAGCATGGTGTTATGCTCATCACGAAGGCTCTGAAGTCTTGCTTCTGCCTCATAGTTAATGGAGGATTCCAGACGCTTTTCCTCGGCACGAAGGTTTGCTTCGGTCTCGGCAAGGTCAATATCCTTGTTCTGGGTGGAACCCAGGTTAGCAACGTAGTTACGAAGCTCGTCCTGCAGCTCGGCATCAGTGCTGGAACGCATCTGGCCGATACTGATGGTATTGGCAAATGTAACCTCGGTCAGGTTGCCGAGCAGAGATGTCAGCTTCTCCTGAGCGGGCTCGAGCTCGGTGCCGTTGGTCTCATCGAAGAGACGAAGGTACTTATGCTCCTTTAAAAAGCTTCTTTCAATGCGGTAAACTACATCATCCACTTCAAAACGAAGAGTACCCTCGTAAGCGGCTGTTCCCTGATTCTCCCAGGGCTCGTAGCGATCGTAGGTATCCATCTTCTGAAGAGAAGACTTTTTCATGTGCTCCAGTCCGAAGAGCATGCCATGAATAAAGGTGTGGATGGTGGACTTACCTGCTTCGTTCTTACCGTAGATGATGTTCAATCCGGGCTCGAACTCTACATGACGTCCATGGAATTTACCAAAGTGTGATAACTGTAAATCCAATATTTTCATGGTAGACCTCCCAAAAGTTTGATCGTGTTTCAAGTACACGCTGCTCCCTTCGGGTGCAGTGCGTAAATGTTATTATAGCAGATTCTTCACCATTTTCCAATAGTATCGAAAAAATAAATTGATGAAAAATCGAAAAATTCTTTAAAATCTCCCGAACCTGTTTCGGAGGGATCAGTATTCGGTGTTCTGCAACAGTGTCTGGATACCGAGGTACAGTGCCTTTTTGCTCTTGTCGCTTAAGGGCTGGTCGGTACTCAAGTAAGAATCGATGAACTTACCGATCACATCGTTCTTATGGATCCTGCGCAGATACTCCAGATCATACTCGGGAATGGCCTTCATGGAAACGTTCAGCACGTTGCCGAAGCGCTTCAGGGCATTTTCATCCGGCTTGTATTCGGGATCGAAGAGGCCGCTGATGTTGATGATGTAGATGTTGTTCTTGCCGTACTTCTCGATCTGCTTGGAAACGGTGCTCTCCAGATCGAACTGGGAAGTCTGGCTGGTCATCTCGATATCGATGGGGATGTATTCCCGGATGGCCATGGGAACGAAGGACAGGTCAACACTGTCTTTTTCGATCTCGCCGTAGATGCAGCCGTGAGGGCCTATATCTGCTCCGTTGGTGGGTTCAAGGGCACCTGCGTAAGCTACGTGCTGGCTCTCCCAGATGCGGTAAGCATGCTCACCGCCTAATGCCACATAGTCGAAACCGGCTTCCTCAAGCTTGGGGAAATCGATGGGAACGTGGCGGTCGTCAGCGCCTGCACTTGCGATCAGGATCTGGATCCGGCTCTTGTCCTCACCGGGTGTGACATCATCACAGCGGGGAACGGGATCCTCGGAATCCATGTAGCTGAAGCCGCAGACCTCGGTATTGCAGTCCGGGAAATAAGCGGTCAGGAAATCCTGACTGTCGAAGAAAACTACCTGTGAACACCAACGATAGTCGGTATATCCTGTTCCGGATTTCAGGTGATCGCGGTTACCGGCGATCAGAACTACCCGGGTGTGCTTTAAGGTGGAGAAAAGATAATTGACCTCTTTCAGCTCTCTCTTCAAGGGCTGACGGTGGAACAGGTTTCCTGAAACCAGCAGCAGGTCAACCTCGCGATAATTACACAATTCGATAACTTTCTGGAATGTGGTCCAGCGCTCTTGTGCACGCGCGTCAGACCATGCTTTTCCGGCGTCCGGAACGAGTCCCAGACGAACATCAGAAATATGAATAAATTTCATACAAGTCCTCCTTGCACCGGGATTTTTGGATCAACAGGCTCGGAAAAATTGCGCAAAGAGCCTATACACTCCATTATTATACTATTGAATTCTGAAAAAGCCAACACTTTTTTTGCGATTTCCCGCCTGTTTTTTGTGCTTTTTGAACATTATTTTCCGATTTATCGGCGAAATTCATTTTTAAACCAATTTTAGAAATAATTAACCCCGTTTCTTCTATATTTGTGATATGATTCCTGTGGTGAAATGATCGGTGATAAGGGGACGGTTCTTTTGTCACCGCCTACCGCAAGTCAAAGGAGATACCCCATGAGTTTTGTGGAACTGAAAAATGTAACAAAAGAATATAAGATGGGCGAAGTGGTGATCCACGCCGCAGAGGACATCAGCTTTACCATCGAGAAGGGCGAGTTTGTGGTCATTGTGGGCCCCAGCGGCGCCGGAAAGACCACCGTGTTAAATATTTTAGGCGGAATGGACAGTGCCACCGGCGGAGAGGTCCTGGTGGACGGCGAGAACATTGCGGGCTACTCCGGCAAGAAGCTCATTGCCTACCGCAGGAATTCCATCGGCTTTGTGTTCCAGTTTTATAACCTGATCCAGAACCTGACGGCTCTGGAAAATGTTGAGATGGCGCTGCAGATCTGCAAGGATCCCTTAGATGCCGCCACCGTACTTAAGGACGTGGGACTGGAGGCAAGAAAGGACAACTTCCCCAGTCAGTTATCCGGCGGTGAGCAGCAGCGGGTGTCCATAGCAAGAGCATTGGCCAAGAATCCCAAGCTCCTTCTGTGCGATGAGCCCACCGGAGCTTTGGACTACGTAACCGGTAAGCAGATCTTAAAGCTCCTGCAGGATACCTGCAGGGAAAAGGGCATGACCGTGGTGGTCATTACCCACAACTCCGCCATCACACCCATGGCGGACCGCGTGATCAAGATCAAGAACGGAAAGGTCTCCTCCATGAAGACCAACGAAACACCGATCCCCGTAGAAGAGATCGAGTGGTAAAAAACGTGACAGTCGGAATCGCCCCCGTTGTCACATCGAGTGGAAAAAACGTGACGGTCGGAACCATTCCCGCTGTCACATTCGGTGATTTGAAATGAAGCAGAAAAAACAGGTTTTGTTCCGGGAGTTCCGCCGGGAGATCCGGCGCTCCGGAAAACGTTATTATTCCCTTCTGTTCATTGTGGCTCTCGGCGTCGCCTTTTATTCGGGCGTGCGCTCTTCGGAGCCGGATATGGCCGGAAGTCTGGACAGATATTATGATGCACAAAAGGTAATGGACCTCAGGATCGTTTCGACCTGGGGCTTTACGGATGCGGAAATTGAAGAGATCCGCAAGGTGGACGGCATTATTGCCGCAGAGGGCTACCGCTCCTCGGACGTCGTCTGCGATATTGATGAGGAAAGCTACAATCTGACGGTCATGAGCTACACCGGCGGCATTAATGAGATGCGGGTGGAAGAAGGACATTTGCCCTACTCTCCCGAAGAGTGCGTCATGGACGGCCGGGCCGCTCAGGCCATGGGCCTGTCCGTGGGAGATACTCTGACGGTGCGCTCCGGAAGTCGGGACACCGAGCTTTCCGAGATGCTGACCGTGGACACCTTCAAGATTGTGGGCATCGGCTATTCCCCCTTGTTTCTGACCTTTGAGCGGGGCGCCTGCTCCACGGGAGACGGCTCCAGCGATGGTTATCTGATGACCTCGCCCCAGGCATTTTCCTATGATTACTACACCCAGGTCTTTGCAAGGGCTGAGGGCGCAGCAGAGAAAAATACTCTCACAAAAAAGTACGATGAGAAGATCAGTGCAGCCACCGAGCAGCTCGAGCTCATTGAGTACGCCCAGTGCCGGAACCGGTATGACGAGGTGTACGCCGAGGCAAGTGACGCCCTGGAGGATGCCAAAAAGCAGGTGAGTGAAGGCACCACCGCTCTTGATGATGCCAAAAAGACCCTTGAGGAAAATGAAAAGAAGCTGGCGGAAGGGAAGGAAGAGATCGACAAGGGCGAAAAGGAACTTGCCGATGGCTGGGCAGAATACGAAAAGGGCAAGAAGGAGTTGGAGGACGGCGAGAAAGAATACCTTGCAAAGCAGGATGAGTACGACAGTGCCATGCTGGCCATCTCCGATGCGAAAAATGAGATCACCGAAGGCAAGATCGAGCTTTCGGTAGGCCGGTCCTCCTACGAGACCGGAAAGGCTCAGTACGAGATGTACGCCAACCTCCTGGCAAGCTTTAAGACCAGGCTGGCAGAGGCCAGAGCATCCCTGGAAAGAGAAAAAGAAAGACAGCAGTCCGAGGTTAAAGAGCAGTCTGATGCTGAGGGCGGGAAAGTAACGGAGACGAGTCTGTTCTCCCGTATGACAGGGTACAACGCACCCGTTTTCCTTTCCCGTTCCACGCCTTCACCGGGATCTCCCGAGCGAAATCTATTAATGGCTCCTGATACCGAGGCTCCCTCAGGATCAGCAAGCGCTAAGGAAACAACTGATAATTCTGATGATCCCGGATCTCAGGAAACCTCCTTCTTCGGTCAGGATCTGCAGCTCCCTGAGGGCTTTGAACTCCCTGAAGACATTGAATTTCCGGATCCCGAGGTGCTGGCAAAGCAGCTGGAGCAGTTGGCGACCGCATCGGACCCGAATGTATGGAATGAGCAGTTGGAGGCCATCCGGCAGAACATGACGGGGGTGGATCTGACCTCACTTCAGACCCAGCTCTACTCCTTCTATCTGGCGGGAAGTACCGCAGAGATGGAGCGGATCCTGGACGGGATCGATGCCACCGTGGCAACCTATGAAGCAAAACTGCTGCAGCAGAAGGCAACTCTGGACGCGGCTGCCAAGCAGCTGGAAGACGGTCAGGCGGCTCTTACTGCAGCCGAGGCGACCATTGCGGAGACCGAAAAGACCCTGGCAGAGGCGAAGCCTGCGTTAAATGATGCAAAGCAGAAGATCGATGCCGGTTACCGGACCTTAAGCGAAAGCTACCTGAAGCTTTCCACAGCGGATGCTCAGCTGGCTGAGGCCAGGGCCCAATATGAAGAGGGGAAGAAGGCCCTGGATGAGGGCTGGGAGACCTACAACAAAGAAAAGGACGAAGCGGATGAGAAACTGGCGGATGCCGAGCAGAAGATCAAGGACGGGGAAAAGAAGTTAAAGGATCTGCAGATCCCCGAGTGGACCGTCTATGACCGCAACTCCATCCAGAGTTATGTGGAATACTCCAACGATTCCGAGAGGATCGGCCGGATCGGACGCATTTTCCCGCTGATCTTCTTCTTGGTTGCAGCACTGGTGGCCCTGACCACCATGACCAGAATGGTGGAAGAGCAGCGTGGACAGATCGGAACCATGAAGGCTCTGGGCTACGGAAACGTGGTGATCGCAGGAAGATACCTTCTGTACGCCCTGTCTGCAACCCTCTTCGGAAGCCTTGCCGGAGTTCTCTTCGGCGAAAAGGTGCTGCCTTATGTGATCTTGAATTCCTACGGGATCCTCTATTCCGGGCTTCCGGGGTACGAATATCCCTATCAGTTCAGCCACGGAGCGGTATCCACACTGGCCTCCATGGTGCTGATCGGTGCGGCCACCTTCTTTGCCTCCTACCGGCAGCTGGTGGAAAGCCCGGCTTCTCTCATGAGACCTCAGGCTCCCATGGTGGGCAAGAAGATCCTGCTGGAGCGGATCCCGTTTTTGTGGCGGCCCATGCCATTTACCTGGAAGGCCACCTTCCGGAACCTTTTCCGATATAAAAAGCGTTTCTTTATGACCGTTTTCGGCATCGGAGGCTGTATGGGCCTTCTTCTCACGGGCTTCGGCCTCAGGGATTCGGTCTATACCATTGCGAAATACCAGTTTACGGAGCTGTTCCATTATGAGGTCACAATGACCTTAAAGGAAGCAACCTCGGATGAAGAGGAACTCGCCGGAATGATGAAGGAGTTCACCGATCAGGACCATATCGAGGACGCCATGGCCATCCGGATGATCTCCGCTGACGTGGGTAATTCCGAGATCGCCAAAACTTCCTATATATATATTCCGAAAAATTACGAAGACTTTGAGCAGTTTGTGCTCCTCAGAAACCGGCAGAACGGAGATATCTACGAATTCCCCACTCAGGGTGTTGCCATTTCCGAGAAGCTTGCAGGCCTTCTGTCCGTAGGTGTGGGAGATGAACTCCTGATCACCTATTCCGATCAGGTGGCGCACGCCAGGGTCAGCCAGGTGGTGGAAAATTACATTTACCACTATGTCTTCATGACTCCGGAATATTTTGAGCAGCTCTTCGGAAAGAAACCGGTATTTACCACCATTCTTCTGAACACCAACGATACCTCTGCAGACTTTGAAGCGGCACTGGGGCGGCAGATCCTGGCAGACGGCCGCTATTCCGGCGTTTCCTTTACCTCTGCCTTAAACAAGAACCTGGGCAATACCCTGCAGAGTCTGAACCTGATCGTGGCAGTCCTGATCCTGGCAGCGGGCCTTCTGGCCTTTGTGGTGCTGTTCAACTTAAACAACATCAACATCACCGAACGACGGCGGGAGCTGGCCACCATCCGTGTCCTGGGCTTCATTGACGGCGAGCTTGCCACCTACGTATACCGGGAAAATATCATCCTCACCTTCTTCGG
>JAGACB010000022.1 GCA_017614345.1 Lachnospiraceae bacterium | reverse complement strand
CGCTTCTCTGAACCTGATCATGGCATCTACAGTATGGCAGCAGGACCACAACGGATTTACCCATCAGGATCCCGGTTTCATGGATCATATCGCCAATAAGAAGGCAGACGTAGTACGCCTTTATCTGCCGCCCGACAGTAACTGTCTGCTTTCCTGCTTTGACCACTGCATCCGCAGCCGCAACTATGTGAACGTGATCGTTGCGTCGAAGCACCCCCGTCCTCAGTGGCTGAGCATGGCAGAGGCAGTTAAGCATTGTACACAGGGTATCAGTATCTGGGATTGGGCTTCCAATGACCAGGGTCAGGAACCCGATATCGTATTTGCCTGCGCAGGTGAGACCCCTACCCTTGAGGCTCTTGCAGCTGTTTCCATTCTGAATGCAGAGCTGCCTGAGATCAAGATCCGTTTCATCAACGTAGTCGACCTGTTCAAGCTTCAGCCTAACACTGAGCATCCTCACGGTCTGACCGATGCAGAGTACGACATCCTGTTCACAACCGACAAGCCCGTACTGTTCAACTTCCACGGATATGCTTCTCTGATCCACGAGTTGACCTACCGCAGACACAACAACCGTCTGATGCACGTTCGCGGCTACAAGGAGGAAGGTACCATCACAACTCCTTTCGATGTACGTGTTCAGAACGATATCGACCGTTTCCACCTGGTAATGGAGGCTATCAAGTTCCTTCCTCAGCTTGGAAACAGAGGCGCTTACCTGTATCAGAAGATGAGCGACAAGCTGGTTGAGCACAAGCAGTACATCCACGAGGTAGGTCTTGATCTGCCCGAGGTTGCTAACTGGAAGTGGGAGCGCAAGTGATCCTTTCGGTGCGAAATCACAAATAAATTCTGACAAAAAGCTTTCATGTGCAGTTTTTCTGTGCATGAAGGCTTTTTTTGTGCTATAATGTTTGGAAATGTTGTTTTCAAATGGATGATCCCTTTGGAAAATGACTTTTACGGATGAAAGAATTGATCGGAAAATAATGATTTCAGATGATGTGTAACGAAAGGACAGATCATGGAAGATAAGAAGATTCAGGACGGTAATCAGAATGAGAGCGCCGGAGGCGAAGTGATAAAAAAAGCCAAAGGCAGAGGTAAAGCAAGTAAGTTCTCCGCCATGACACTCTGTCGGATCCTGGGGATCCTGGCGGGAGTGGTGGTGCTGCTTCTGTTCTGTTTGAAGGTCGGAGAGACCATCAGATACGGAAAGTTCTACGGAAAGGCAAAGAAGGAATTTTCCATTGCCGGCTTGGATGACGGCCTTACGGTCCAGGGGATCGACCTTGTGACCGAGGTGGGAAAAGATGATAAGGATCAGGTGCTCGGAAACGGCGCCGGTTCCCTTCTTTCCACGGAAGGCTGTGTGTTCCTGGAGAGCGGCTATATGAAGGATGAAAGCACCTCCCGGATCTACCGCGTGAATACCGGCAGGAAGCTTTCTGCGAATAATAAGGACTATCTCCTTCTCTGTGATGAGAAGGGAACTCCCAGCAAAACTCATGCAGGAGGTCTTACCTCCTCCCGTGAAATGGGAAAGGTCTGGGTCTGCGGCGCAGGCACTTCTGTTCTCGTATATGACCTGAACACCGTGATGAATTCCGGTGCAGGCTCTGAGATCACAGCCCTTGCTTCTTTTGAAGTTCCCATGGGCTCTGCATACTGTTTCTATGACGGCACCTATCTCTGGGTCGGAGAGTTCTACCGGGAGCAGAATTATCCCACGGATCCTTCCCATCACCTTCAGGCAGCAGGCGGCGTTCTGCATCACAGCCTGATCCTGGGGTATCCCGCGGATCCGGAGAACCCCGGCAACGTCAAGACCACACCCGAGGTGGCCCTTTCCATCCCGGACCTGGTTCAGGGAATGGCTGTTGACAAGGAAGGACGGATCTATCTGTCCAGCTCCTATGCGGTGGCCTCCTCTCATTTGTCCATCTACAAAAATGTCCTTGCGGAAGATGCAAAGGACCGGATCGAGATCGACGGTCAGGAGATCCCGTTATATTTCCTGGATGAAAGCACCATCCTCAAGCAGGAGACCCTTCCTCCCATGAGCGAGGATCTTTGTATGAAGGGGGACAGAGTCTGTATCATGAATGAATCCGCCACACAGAAGTATCTCTTCGGGCGCCTTCTTCACGGAAAATACGTATATTCATATAAAATGGAAAATTGATGAGTTACAGGTCTTTGGCCTGTTAACGGTTAGGAGAATGATCATGGAAAATAAAGAATACAGAACAAACGGTGTAAATCCCGAGATCGAGCAGAAGATCTCCGGTCTCATTGACAGCTATATGAACAGCCTTTCCGAGGGAAAGGACATTGACCAGATCCGGATGACGGATCAGCCCGACAAGGAAAAGATCGTGGAAGTGGTAGATAAGCTTCAGAGGATCATTTTCCCGGGATTCTTTAGAAACAAAGCCTATAAGTATCTGACCATCCGGAACAATCTGTCCATGCAGCTTGAGGATGTCATTTACCATCTGACCAGACAGATCGCCATTGTCCTTCGGTATGACGCCGAGCGGGATCAGAAGACGGATCAGGAGGTGGAAGAGGAGGCAAGAGAACTGGTCTTCCGGTTCCTGGAAACCATTCCGAAGATCCGGGAATACATTGACACGGACGTGCAGGCAACCTTAGACGGCGACCCTGCAGCCTTCAATAAGGAAGAGGTGATCTACACCTATCCCGGGCTGTATGCAACCTTAGTCTATCGTCTGGCCCATGAGCTTTACCTTCTGAAGGTGCCGCTTATTCCCCGTATCATGACAGAGTACGCTCATAGCCGCACCGGTATCGATATCAATCCCGGTGCAACCATCGGAAAATACTTCTTCATGGATCACGGAACCGGTATTGTTATCGGTGAGACCACCGTCATCGGCGAGCATGTGAAGATCTATCAGGGCGTCACCTTAGGTGCCCTTTCCACCAGCGGCGGAAGAAAGCTCAGAAACGTGAAGAGACATCCTACCCTGGAGGACAATGTTACGGTATATTCCGGTGCTTCCATTTTGGGCGGTGAGACCCGGATCGGTACGGGAACCGTCATCGGCGGTAATGCATTTATCACCAGATCCATTCCGGCCGGTGCCAGAGTCACCGTACGCAGCCAGGAACTGCACATCAAGACGGACGATGAGGGCGAGAACTGTACCTCCTGTGTGGCCATTGAACCTGACGGAAGCTGGTTCTGAACAATAGTGTAGATATGAAACAGAGAAAATAAGATGGAAAAGGTAAAAGAATTTTTTAAAAGACTGGGTGTGGAGATCCTGAAGTTTTTGAAGCAGGTGGTGATCATTTTCACGAAATACGTGATCGCCAATGTGATCGACTCCATCCTTGTGGGGATCCTGATGCTGATCCTGATGCTGATCTTCCGGATGCCCCATCCCATCATCCTTTCGATCCTGTCCGGCTTTATGAATGCCATTCCGGCCATAGGCCCTGTGATCGGTGCGGTGATCGGTATGACGGTTCTGGTCTTCACGGACTGGAAAATGTCCCTGTTATTCATGGTTCTGACCATAGCCGTTCAGGCGGTGGATTCCTATGTGATCAAGCCGAAGCTCTTCGGAAACACCATGGGCGTTCATCCGGTGATCATGCTGATCATAATGCTTGCAGCCTCTCTGATCGGCGGAATTCCCGGAGCGCTTCTGGCTGCCCCTATCGCAGGCGTGGTGATGTTCATCATCCGCAGCTATATCAAGCCCGGCATCAAGAAACTGAAGGAACATAAGAAGAAGCCCGAGATCCTGCGGATCGACGGCCCCACCATCTATGACATTCCGGAGCCGATGGTGCAGGCCATCCCGGAACAGACCGGAAATGCACAGAGCGTGCAGAGTGCCCCTGTGATCGAACAGCAGCAGCGTGTTGCAGCCCCTGTGGTACCAAATACCAACGTACAGCCGCAATCTGTTCCTGTCGCGCCGAAAGCCGCAGTACAAGCGCAGCCGCCGGAGCCCGGTTTTACATCGGAAGACTGACCTTTCATGCTGTTGTAACAGCGAAACGCAGATCCCTGATCTAGCTAGGGACCTGCGCCTCAGAAAGGAGTCAACTACAAACACTATGTATGGATATGAACAAAATGAATTGAAACTATGAAGAAAGAGACATTTCCTTCTCTGTTTCTTTTATGATTTTACCATAGATTTCAGTCAACTTCAATGAAATAAAAATAGGTGTGATAAAGATTTTATGAAAAAGTGTGAAGAAATAAATGCACATCAATATGACCGGACGGCACTGCTGATCGGAGAGGAAGGCGTCAGCCTTCTGGCCGGGAAAAAGGTGATCCTGTTCGGTGTGGGCGGTGTCGGCGGTTATGTGGCGGAAGCCCTTGCCCGTGCAGGGATCGGACGCATTGACCTGGTGGATCATGATACCGTTTCTCTGACCAATTTAAACCGCCAGATCGTGGCTCTCCATTCCACCATCGGCTGCCCCAAGGTGGAGGTCATGGCGGAGCGGATCCGGGATATCGATCCCGGGGTTGACGTACGGCCCATCCGGTGCTTTTATCTTCCCGAAAACAAAGATGAATTTGATCTTTCCGAATATGACTATGTGATCGATGCGGTGGACAATGTCACCGCAAAGATCCAGCTGATCATCAGCTCCAAGGAAGCGGGTGTGAAGATCATCAGCTCCATGGGCACCGGAAATAAGCTGGATGCCTCAGGCTTTGAGATCACGGACATTTCCAAAACTCAGGTCTGCCCTCTGGCCCGGGTAATGCGCCGGGAACTGAAAAAACGGGGCGTGGAGCATGTGAAGGTCCTCTATTCCAAGGTTCCTCCCACCGGTGCAGGAAACAATCCTCCCGGAAGTGTGTCCTTTGTTCCCTCTGTGGCCGGCCTTCTGATCGCCGGAGAGGTGGTCAGGGATCTGCTTGGAGGATCTGAAAAGAAATAAAAAGAGATGAAGGAGTTATCATGTTATTGGTTTTCTTGAATACCATACTGCTTGCGGCGGGATTTGTCCTGCTGGTAAAAGGAGCGGATTTCTTTGTAGACGGAACGTCAAGTATCGCTAAGAAATTCGGGATCCCGGAACTGATCATCGGTCTGACCATCGTAGCCATGGGAACCAGTGCACCGGAAGCTGCAGTGAGCATCACGGGAGCCCTCTCGGGAAGTGCCGAGATCTCGGTGGGAAATGTAGTTGGAAGTAATATCATGAACATCCTGGTGATCCTGGGTCTGGCGTCAGCCATTGTCCCCATTGCCGTGGAGCGGAGCACCATCCGCTATGAGATCCCGTTTATGATCGCCATTTCCGTGCTGTTCTTCCTGCTGGGGATCGACGGCAACATCGGCCGGATCGACGGTATGGTCCTCTGGTTTGCATTCATCCTTTACTTCGTCTATCTCTTTTACATGTCCAAGGTCCAGAAGGACAGCGAGGACGAAGATATCCCGGATTATCCTCTGTGGAAAGCCTCTGTCTTTACGGCCCTCGGCCTGCTGTTCATTATCTGCGGCAGTAACTTCGCAATCCAGGGAGCCAGCGAGCTGGCCCGGTACTTCGGCTTGTCGGAGAGACTGATCGGTCTTACCATTGTGGCCCTGGGAACCTCCCTTCCGGAGATGTTCACCTCCGTAACCGCAGCCAGAAGGGGAAATGCGGACATTGCCATCGGAAACATCGTGGGCAGTAACATTTTCAACATTCTGTTTGTGCTCGGTACTTCGGCGCTGATCATCCCGGTTCCCTTTGCGGCAGCCTTCCGTGTGGATGCGGTCATCGCCATCTTGGCGGCAGTCCTTCTCTGGCTGTTATCCGTGCGTTATAAGAACATCGGCCGGATCGGCGGAATCATCATGCTGGTGGGCTATGTGGGCTATTTTGTATATCTGCTGATCGTTCGTTGATCGGGGAAATGGAGTGAAAAATGGACAATAAATCCTTTAAGACAGTGGAAGATTCCCGCTGTGAGTTCCATAAATGTATTCATTACGAGGATATCAACGGCGGAGGAAGACTCTTCGGCGGCCGCTTGATGATGTGGATGGATGAGGTGGCAGGCGTAGCTGCCATGAGACATTGCGGTGGCCTGGTCACCACTGCTGCGGTTGACAACCTTCAGTTTAAGAAGGGCGCAGGCGTTGATGATATCATTGTGATCATGGCACACCTGACCTATGTGGGCCGCACTTCCATGGAAGTCCGCGTGGATGTCTATGTGGAGGAGCGTGCAACGGGCCGCAGAATTCCCATCAACCGTGCTTACTTTACCGAGGTCTGCGTGGACCGCGAAGGCGTTCCCCAGCCCGTGATCTACGGCCTGACCGTGAAAACCGCAGCCGAACAGGCCGAATGGGACGGTGCCCGCAAGCGCATCGAAATGCGCCAGAAACGCCGCATTGAGGGCTTTTAACAGTTTCGCAAAAAAAGTGTTCGGGAATTCCATTTTCGAGGAATTCCCGGACACTTTTTTTGGACACAAAGCAAAGCGTGGCTATGGATTACGCAATGATCCCCGCAAGCCGGAGCAGGTTGGGGAGTTCGGCTTCGAAGTTTACGGCGTAATCCACATGCTCAGGATCCTCGGAGGAGTTCCGGATACAGCCGGCAGTATAGACGGATGCTGCTTTCAGGGCTTCTTCTATGGAGAAGCCGCGGACATAAAGCCCCGTGAAGGCGGAAGCAAAGATGTCGCCGGTTCCGTGAGACTTCATGGGAACCTTGGGTGTCCCGAAGGAGAAGAACCGGTCATCTTCACGGTCGTAGCCGGAAAAGCCGAAGGTGCCGTCGGCGTGAGTCACGCCTGTGATGATACTGTAACGGGCACCGATTTCGGAAAGACCCTTCAGCAGATGACGGACGGTATCGGGATCGGCTTCTTCGCCCGGGTAAGGCTCGTCAAGGAGCAGAGCGGCTTCCGACAGGTTCGGGAGAATGATCTCGGCCCCGGCACAGAGCCTTTTCATATCCGAAGGGAAGGACGGATCAAAGCCGGCATAAAGCTTTCCTCCGTCGGCCATGGCAGGATCCACGATCAGGGCAGTGCCGTTTTCCTTAAAGGCTTTGAAATAATCCAGAACCAGGTCTACCTGCCGGGCAGAGCCTAAGTAGCCGGTGTAGATGGCGGAGAATTTAAACTTCAGCTCCTGCCAGTGCTCCCGGATGGGAGGCAGATCCTCTGTCAGATCCCGAAAGGTGGGGTGGGGGAACTGAGTGTGGGTGGAAAGAACGGCGGTGGGAACGATGGCAGTTTCAAGGCCCAGGGCCGAGAGAATGGGTAAAGCTACGGTGAGGGAGCATTTTCCGATACAGGAAATGTCCTGGATGGTGAGTACACGTTTCATATGGTTTTCCTTTCGTGCCGGAGGTCGGACCTTCGGCGTAGGTTGTAATATTGTTTTGATCCGCGAGTCAAGGGACGGCTGAGCAGATATCGCTTTACAGCTGTCTTGGGATTTAGTATAATCGAATCTGGGATTAATGGTAATGCCATTTTTGAATAATTTTATGAGACCAGAAAGGAGCGCCCATGTTCGACAGGATCAATTGGGAGGACCGCGGCAGACAGCCCATGTACGATTATCTCTATTCAGTGATCCGCGACCGGATCCTGGAAGGGACCCTGCGGCCCGGTGAGAAGCTGCCGTCTAAGAGGACCTTGTCCCTGGAAAATGATATTGCCCTGATCACGGTGGAAAATGCCTATGCCCAGCTGATCGCAGAGGGCTATCTGGAAAGCCGGGAACGGCGGGGATATTTTGTCAGCGATCAGATCAGCATTCTGGGAAGCGGAGGAGAGTCTGCCGATCAGCCGGCTCCGTTTGAAGAGAACGACAACGAAAAAAAGACACCTGTCATTGCTGACTTTGCGACGGGACAGATCTTTGAAGAGGATTTTCCCTTTGCCACCTGGGCAAAGCTGTTTCGAAGAGTGTTGTCGGCGGCAGAACCGGGCCTTCGGAATTCTCCTCATCCCCAGGGCGTCCCGGAACTTCGGGAAGCCATCCGGGAATACCTTCAGAAATCAAGGGGCCTTTCCGTCAGCGTGGACCGTATTATCGTGGGTCCCGGAACCGAGTATCTTCATCTGATCCTGCTGCAGCTTTTCGAGGATTCTGCGGTGGTTGCGGTGGAGGATCCGGGATATAAGAAGATCGGCCAGATCTACGAGACCTGCGGACATAATTGTCTCCACATCCCTGTGGATGCAGACGGCCTCAGGGTGGAGTGTCTGGAGGGGCAGGGCGTGAAGCTGATCCATACCTCGCCTTCACACCATTTTCCTACGGGAGCCATCATGCCGGCATTCCGGCGCCTGGACCTGATCCGTTACGCCCAGAGGGAGGGGTGCTATATCATCGAGGACGACTACGACAGCGAGTTCCGTTTCACCGGCCGTCCCATTCCGCCCCTTTCGGCTATGGATGCGGCCCACGTGATCTATATGAATACCTTTACAAGAACCTTGTCCCCCTCCGTCCGGATCGCCTATATGGTGCTGCCGGAGGCCCTTCAGGAGCGATACAATTCGGAGCTTTCCTTCTATGCGGGAAGCGTATCCTCCATAGATCAGTACGCCCTGGCCCTGTTTTTGCAGGAGGGCTATTACGAGCGGCATATCAGCCGGATGCGTACCCATTACAAGAATCAGCGCAGACAGTTCAGGGAAATGCTTGAGCACTCCGATCTGTCCCGGGTGGCCCACCTGAAGGAGGACCCTGCGGGACTGACCTTTCTGCTGGAGATCCCGGGGCTTCCGGAGAACCGGGAAAAGGCTCTGGTGGAGCTTTTAAAAGAGCGGGGGATCCTGGTCCGTGCTCTGACGGATTACTACTATGATGCCGGGAAGAACAAAAGGACCAATGCCTCCGCCTGTCTGATCCTGAATCATGCATCCGTCCGGGAAAATGAATGGGAGCAGGCCATAGGGATCCTGAAGGATACCATTAAAGAGTGCAAGTCGGAAACAAGGCGGGGAAAAAAGATTTGCCACAAACCTTCGATAGGGGTATAATCAAAAGATAGTTTGCAGAAGCGGATCATGCCGATTTGCGTGAGAGATGACGGGAACCATCAGGGAATTTCGATATTCCTAATGGAAGACCGACAGATCGGGAAGGACAATCAATTTGGAACAGATCAGAAATATTGCTCTGGTGCTGGCCTATGACGGCACCAGATATGCAGGCTGGCAGAGGCAGGAACAGGCCCTCAGCACCATTCAGGGAAAGCTCGAAGCAGTGCTGTCGAGATTATATGATGAGGAGATCGAAGTCATCGGCGCAGGTCGGACAGACAGTAAGGTCCATGCGGAAGGCCAGGTGGCCAATTTCCGTACAAGAACCCAGGATTCTCCGGAGGAGATCAGGCGGAAGCTGAATGAGTATCTTCCTGCGGATATCCGCGTCCGGATGGCAGCGGAGGTGGCTCCGGATTTCCACAGCCGTTTCAAGGCCGCGGGGAAGATCTACGATTACCGGATCTCCTGCCCCGAGGAAACGGATGTCTTTCTGAGAAACCGGGTGATGATCCTTTCTCAGGTGCCGGACCTTGCAGCTATGCAGGCTGCGGCAGATACTCTGGTGGGAACCCATGATTATCTGGGCTTCTGCTCCCTTAAGAAAATGAAAAAGTCCTCCGTCCGCCGGATCGATTCCATCCGGATCACGACGGAGCCCATGGTTTATGACGGGAGTAGGTTCCCGGCTTCGGGAAGGTCGGATCGGGAAGATGGAATGCGGATCCTCATCCGGTATGAGGGAAACGGTTTTCTCTACCATATGGTCCGGATCCTGACCGGAACCCTGATCGAGGTGGGCCTCGGGCAGCGGAGAGTCGAAGATGCCGCAAAGGCTCTGGAGACAAGAAAACGCGAGGATGCAGGCTTTCTGGTGCCTGCTCAGGGACTGACCCTGACGAAGGTCATTTATCAGGAAGAAGATTTCTAAAATACAAACAAGGAGTTAACGGGAACATGGAACCAAGTTACGATCTCGTGGCAAATTATCACGCTCACACCTATCGGTGCAAGCATGCCTCGGGAACAGAGCGTGAATATGTGGAAAAAGCCATTGAAGGGGGATTTCGGATCTTCGGATTCAGCGACCATACGCCGCAGCCCTTTCCCGGAGACTATGTTTCTTCGGTCCGTATGGACTTGGATGAGCTGGAAGGCTATTGCAACACGGTTCTGGATCTGAAGCGGGAGTACAGCAGGGACATCGAGATCCTGCTCGGCCTGGAGGTGGAGAATTACCCGGGGCTTTTTGATCCGCTGTATGAGATCCTGAAGGATTATCCCATCGATTATACCATCATGGGCCAGCACTGGACCGGCGGGGAGCCTGAGGGCTTCATCAGCGGTCGTCCTACGGAGGATGAGAGCGTCCTGGAGTGTTATGTGAATGAGTGCATTGCTGCCATGGCATCGGGCCGGATCCTGTATCTGGCACACCCGGATCTGCTGAACTTTTACGGCACCGATGATATTTATGACAAGCACATGCTGAGGCTGTGCAAAGAGGCCCTTCGCCTCGGGATCCCGCTGGAGGTGAACCTTCTGGGGATCGATATCAACCGCCATTATCCGAGGAAGCATTTCTGGGAGCTGGTGGGTCAGACGGGGAATCAGGTGGTCATCGGAACGGATGCCCATCTGGTGAAAAATGTTTACCGCCCCGATCTGGTGAAGCGGGCCTATGAGGAACTGATCATTCCCTGCGGTCTGAAGATGGTGCCCGACAATAAGCTGGAGATAAGGAAGATCTTTTGATGAAACGAAAAGGAGTGTTCGGTTTTTCTGAGGTTAAAAGAACTGTCGCTGCGGTGTCACTTGGTGTGGCGTCGCTCCTCCTTTGCGCCTCCTGCACTCCCGAAGAGCAGGGAAATGTCGGCTCCGGGACGGAAAGCGTAACGACGGAGTCGGAACGCAGAGAAACCGAAAACTCGAAGAGTGATACAGAAAGCGGATCAGGCACGGAGATCATTACTGAGCCCGGAGCGGGATCGAGCGAGGAATCTGAAACGATCACTGAATCTGAAGTGAACACAGAGGCAGGATCAATCTCAGAATCGGAAATTATCACAGAACCGGAAACAGAAACCGACACTCAGCCGGAAGAAACCCCTGCGGAAGAAACATTCATTTTTCTTGGTGCGGAGTATCCGGAAGGATTGCCGGAGGCAGAGCAGGAACTGCCCAAGGTGCAGTTTCATTTTCAGGGTGCGGATGGTGATGTTGTCTGCATGATCCGGGAGGATGGAGATGCTTATGCACTTCAGAACGGTCTGACGCCGGGAAGAACCTACGTGCCTGTATTTGAAGCTCAGGGAGATCAGAAGATCCTTACAGGATACAAAGAAGCGGAACCCATCGGAGTGACGGCCCTGACCGGAAATTCGGCGGTAACGGAGCCGGCAACATTGAAAAAGTTTCTTTCCGTTGCTCTGGAGCCTGTTGGTACTACGCTGTATGTGTACGGCGGAGGCTGGAACTGGCAGGATACGGGCTCGGCAAAGGAAACAAGGACACTGGGGCTTTCAACAGCGTGGAAGGAGTTCTTCCTTACGCAGAATGGGACCTATGATTATCAGGGCGCAACGTATCCGAAAGACGGCTTTAATACGGCACATGCCCTGGGGCTGGACTGCTCCGGCTTTGTGGGCTGGACCCTTTATAATACCTTACATACGGAAAATGATCTTCCGGGCTATGTGGGAAAATCAACGACCTTTGCAAGCACTCTGGCACAGAATGGCTGGGGAAGCTTTGAAACAACTCCGGTCCGGGAGGACTTACGGCCCGGGGATATCATCAGTATCAAGGGACATGTGTGGATCTGCCTTGGAAAATGCTCTGATAACAGCATTCTTCTGGTTCATTCCACCCCTTCCGCATCCAAGGAGGGTGTCAAAGGAGGCGGAGTTTCGGTCTCCTCCATCGGCGGAGAAGGCAGTGTTGCTGCCGGCCTGGCCTCAAAGATCATGAAGGAGCATTACCCTTTATGGAGTGAACGCTACGACCCGGTGATCTGCTCCGAGGGTTATCTGTCCTGTCCGGAAGAGGAGACGGGACGGTTCCGTTTTCTGTTGTCCGGAGAAGATACCGGTATTTCGGAGGGCTCTGCTT
>JAGACB010000160.1 GCA_017614345.1 Lachnospiraceae bacterium | reverse complement strand
ATTCCTTCCTTCTGGGAGATATGCACGCACATGTGATCAATATCATATTCGTGCTTCCGTTTTTGGCCATCCTGATCGGCTGGGTATTGAACCGTGCAGGAACCTTCGGTAACAAACGTGACGAAGAAAAGTACAACATCTGGAAGGTGATCTTCCGTCCGGAGATCCTGTTCTTGAGTCTCCTGATCGGTATCTTCAAGTTCACCAACTACTGGGATTTCCCCATCTACTTCGGACTGGCCGGACTGGTGATCCTGTTCACCAATATCCGTGTCTGCAGGAAGGGACTGGATGTACTTCTCGTTACGATCTGCCAGGCGGTGCTTGCTCTGGTGATCTCCACCCTTTCGGTATTCTTCTTTACCCATGACTTTGATTCCATCTTCAAGGGCTTCGGGCTTTGCATGAACCACTCCAGATTCTATCAGCTGGTGGTACTGTGGGGACTTCCCGTATTTACCTGTATCATGACCTGCATAGCCATCTTCACGGACTTCGTCAAGAAGGAGCAGAAGAAGAGCTTCGGTTACATGGCATTCAGAGGGATCCTTCCTCTGGAGACCTTTATCGTGACTGCATCCATCTGGGCCACGATCCTGATCATTGTTCCCGAGTTGGTCTATGTTGTGGACATCTACGGCAGCGGCTATTCCAGAGCCAACACCATGTTCAAGTTCACCTATCAGGCCTTCATGATCTTTGCTGTGCTGATGAGCTACGGTATTGTAAGGATGATCCTTTACTGGAAGCGTCGCCCCTCCTTCAGGACCCTGGGCATTGTGCTTCTGGTGATCCTGATCTGGACGGCAGACTATTTCCCTGTAGCTACCAAGCTCTGGATGGGAAATGTTCTCACCAAGGAAGCTTATAAGGGACAGGATGCCACTGCATTCCTGGAGACCAATATGCCGGAGGAAGCGGAGGCCATCCGTTATCTTGACGAGCATATCGAAGGAACTCATGTGGTGCTGACGGTGGACGGAAACAGCTACAGTGAAAATGACATGCTTTCCGCCATGACCGGTCTTCCCACCATTCTCGGCTGGTACAACCACGAGCTTCTCTGGAGAGATGACAGTGAAGATCTGAACAAGAAGAAGATGGACATTTCAAGTATCTATACCAATACGGATACGGATTTTGTAAAGTCCCTGCTTGACCACTATAATGTTGAATATGTTTATATCGGTTCCATGGAGAAGGCTGCTTATCCGAACCTGAACCTGGATGGCCTGAAGAGTCTCGGAACGGTGGAATTCACCTCTTCCGAAGGCAATGTGATCGTGATCCGGGTTGACCGATGAAAGGAGTTAGTTAATTCAAATGGACTCAGGAGACGTGGTAAGCCTGATATGCTTACTGGTTCTGTTATTTTTCTCCGGCGCCTTTTCGGCAACGGAGACTGCACTGATGACCGTTAACAAGCTGAGGATCAGGATCCTGGCGGAAGAAGAGAAGAACAAGAAGGCTGTTACGCTGATGAAGGTTCTGGAGCATCAGGACAAGATGCTCTCTGCCGTACTGATCGGAAACAATCTGGTCAATATCTCAGCCTCCGCCCTGGCAACCCTTCTTGCCACCAAGTTCTTCGGGAATGCGGGAGCCGGAGTGGCTACGGGTGTGCTGACCATTCTGATCCTGATCTTCGGTGAGATCAGCCCCAAAAACCTGGCCTCCATCTATTCGGAGAAGCTGGCGCTGTTTGTGGCTCCGGTGATCCTGTTTCTCATGTGGATCCTGACTCCGGTGATCTTCCTGATCAATATTCTTGCAAGAGCATTTATCCGGCTTCTGGGTGTGGATCCTGACCGTAAGGACATTGCCTATACGGAAAATGAGATCCGCTCCATCGTGGACACCAGCCATCAGGAGGGTGTGATCGAGAAGTCCGAAAAGTTCATGATCAACAACGTGTTCGACTTCGGTGATTCCGAGGCTTCGGACATTATGATCCCCCGGATCGATGTGGCATTTCTCTCGGTGGATGCCGGATTTGAAGAGCTTCAGGAACTGTTCCGGGAAAATAAATATACCCGTTATCCGGTCTACGAAGGAAGCTCGGACAATGTGATCGGTATCATTAATATCAAGGACGTGTTCCTTTACAACCGGAACCGCCAGTTCCATGTCAGGGACTATATGAGAGAGCCCTTCTTCACTTACCGGACCAAAAAGACCAGTGAGCTGATGATGGAGATGCGGGAATCCAATATCAATATCTGTATCGTGCTGGATGAGTACGGCATCACCGCCGGCATCATCACCTTAGAGGACCTTCTGGAGGAGATCGTGGGTGAGATCCGGGATGAGTTCGATGAGGACGAGAAGGATGCCATTGTAGCCGTTGCTCCCGGGGAATACCTGGTGGAGGCCGGCAGAAACTTAGACGATATCAATGATGCTCTGGAAACGGATTTTGCCTCCGAGAATTATGATTCTCTGGGCGGTCTCGTGATGGAGTGCCTGGACCATATCCCCGAACAGGGAGAGGAAACGGTATACGGAGACATCCGTCTGGTGGCGGAGCGGGTAAAGCATCACAGGATCGTAACGGTCCGTGTGATCCTTCCGGAGAAGGAAAAAGAAGAGGATTCCGACCGTTTTTAAAGGGAAAGCCCGGCTTTCGGCAGGTGAAAAAAAGTCCTTTTCATTTTGCAAGCCGTGTGCTATAGTATTGTAGTATGCTTTTAAGCAGAAATATCCAAATCTATGCCAAGTGCAAAAGGAGGTTCGAACGATGAAGAGAATCAAGACATTGACCAAAAGCACCTTTAAGCAGACCATGGTAAAGGGCGGCTGCGGCGAATGCCAGACTTCCTGCCAGTCTGCATGCAAGACTTCCTGTACAGTAGGAAATCAGAAGTGCGAGAATAAGAACCGCTGATCGGTTCTTTCTTACAGACCCACACGAACAACAGATAGCCGAGGGGGTATCTCCTCGGCTTTGTGGTGTGTAAGCAACAAAACAGAAAGAAAAAAGATCTATGATACATGCATATAAGAACAACGGATACAATATCATCATGGACGTGAATTCCGGTTCGGTCCATGTGGTAGAAGATCTGTCCTATGATGCCGTTGCCTACCTGGTCCTTCGGACTGAGGAGACAAAGGAGCTTCATAAAGACCAGGTGGATGAGGCGACCATTTTAAAGATGCAGCCTCTCCTTGCAGGCAGAGAGCCTGCAGAAGCGGTGGACCGTATTCCGGATGAAGAGGTGGTGGAGGCACTTTCCAAGGAGCCTTTCTCCTATAAGCCGGAAGAGATCCGGGAAGCCCTGGAGGAGATCCGGGAGCTGACGGATCAGGAGATGCTCTTTACCGGAGATCTCTATGAGAATCTGGTCATCGATTTCAAGAATCATAAGACAGTCGTCAAAGCCCTGTGTCTTCATGTGACCCATGACTGCAATCTGGGCTGTAAATACTGCTTTGCGGAAGAGGGCGAGTACCACGGAAGCCGCGGTCTCATGAGCGCCGAAGTCGGAAAGCGGGCACTGGATTTCCTGATCGAGAATTCCGGTTCCAGAAGAAATCTGGAGGTGGATTTCTTCGGCGGTGAGCCCACCATGAACTGGAAGGTGGTCAAGGAGCTGGTGGAATACGGCAGAAAGCGTGAGAAGGAAGCCAACAAGAACTTCCGTTTTACACTGACTACCAACGGTATCCTGTTAAATGAAGAGATCATGGACTTCTCCGACCGGGAGATGGCAAATGTTGTCATGAGTCTGGACGGAAGAAAAGAAGTCAATGACCGGATGAGACCCTTCAGAAACAGTACCAAGGGAAGCTATGATACTCTGGTACCGAAGTTTCAGAAGTGGGCCGATCGAAGAAATCAGGACCGTTACTATATCCGCGGAACATTTACCCGGAACAACCTGGATTTTGCTCAGGATGCCATCCACTTTGCGGATCTCGGCTTTGAACAGATGTCCATCGAGCCAGTGGTGGCGCCTTCCACTGCGGATTATGCCATCCGGGAAGAGGATATCCGGGGGATCCTGGAGCAGTACGATATCCTTGCAAAGGAATACATCAAGCGTAAGCAGGAGGGAAGAGGCTTTAATTTCTTCCATTTCATGATCGATCTCGATCAGGGACCCTGTATCTATAAGCGCCTTTCCGGCTGCGGAGCCGGAACCGAGTATCTGGCGGTAACTCCCTGGGGAGATCTTTATCCCTGCCATCAGTTTGTAGGACTGGAGCAGTTCAAGCTGGGAGATATCTGGACCGGTGTTCAGAATACCGAGGTTGTGGATCAGTTCAAGCACTGTAACGTCTATGCCAAGGAACAGTGCAGGACCTGCTTTGCCAGATATTATTGCAGTGGCGGCTGTGCAGCCAACTCCTTTAACTTCAGCGGAAGTCTGACGGGGGCTTATGAGATCGGCTGCGCCATGCAGAAGAAGCGCATTGAGTGCGCCATCATGATCAAGGCTGCCATGGCGGATTACGCTGAGGAACACGGAGAGGAATATGCCGCAAACTTAGAGAGCGGCTTTGCCATGAACCGCGAGAGCGGACTGGCCTCCTCGAAGGACGGCGAGAGCTGCGGGGATTGCGATACCGCTGATGCAGAGCATTGCGAGAGTTGTAATTCCTGATCCATCGAACTATAAAAACATATGAAGAAAGGCAAGAAAGAACCATGGAACACAAAGGAAAGGGCATAGCGAAGGTAGTATTTTCCCTGCTGCTTCTGGCAGGACTCGTCTATGTAGCGATTTTCGGAATTCCGGACGGAAAGGGACACGTCTCCGGTAATCTCGGATCCATTAAGCAGGGTCTGGATCTGGCCGGCGGTGTCAGCATCACTTATGAGGCTCTGAAGGCAGCACCTACCACACAGGAAATGTCTGATACCATTGCCCGTCTGCAGACGAAAGCAGACTCATATTCCAGTGAGGCGGAAGTATATCAGGAGGGTACCAACCGGATCAACATTGATATCCCGGATGTTACCGACGCCAATGCGATCTTAAAGGAACTGGGCCAGCTGGGTCAGCTCAAGATCGTTGAATTGAGAACAGATGAGAATGGCAATGAAGAAGAATATGTATGGCTGACCGGTGATGACGTTCAGACCGCTCAGGCAAAGATCACTCAGAACCAGACCACCGGTCAGAGAGAGTATCTTGTAGAGCTTACCTTAAAGAGTGAAGGAATCTCCAAGTTTGCGGAAGCAACCGAGAAGAACGTGGGAAAAATCCTTTACATCATGTATGATAATAAGGTGATCTCTTCTCCCAAAGTAAATGAGAAGATCTCCAGCCCTACCTGTGTGATCACCGGTATGGCAGATATGGCCGAAGCGGAAAAGCTTGCCGAAGGTATCCGTAACGGTGCTCTTCCTCTTGAACTTCAGGAAGTTCGTTCCAACGTAGTCGGTGCAAGACTCGGATCCGATGCGATCCGTACCAGCCTTATTGCAGGTGCCATCGGTCTCGGCATTGTGATCCTTTTCATGATCTGTTTCTACCGGATCCCCGGTCTGTCAGCTTCACTTGCTCTTCTGATCTACACAGGCATGATGATCATGGTGCTTTCCGCATTCCAGGTTACCATGACCCTTTCCGGTATCGCAGGTATCATCCTGTCGGTTGGTATGGCCGTGGATGCGAATGTCATAATCTTTGCCCGTATCCGTGAGGAGATCGGAGCAGGTAAGACCGTTAAGACTGCTATTGAGCAGGGCTTCGGAAAGGCATTTTCCGCGATCCTCGACGGAAATATCACCACCCTGATCGCTGCATTTGTTCTTTACTTCCTTTGCTCCGGTACCATCAAGGGCTTTGCCATTACCCTGGCCATCGGTATCATCCTGTCCATGATCTCATCTCTGGTCATCACCAGAATGATCCTGACAGGCTTCTATGCCATCGGTGCCAGAAGCGAAGCGCTCTACGGCAAGACCGTGGAGAAGAAGGCGATCCCCTTCTGTAATTGTAAGAAGTTCAGCTTCAGTATTTCCATTGCTCTGATCGCTGTCGGTATCATTGCTGCAGGAATCTTTGCATTCAAGGGAAGCGCCCTGAACTACAGCCTTGAGTTTGTAGGCGGTACTTCTACCAACGTTACCATGAAAGAGGCAATGGATATTGCCACCATTGAAAATGAAGTGAAGCCCGTAGTGGTTGAAGCTACCGGTGTGAGCAATGCAACCTTTACAACCGTTGCCGGAACCACCGAGATCATCATCAAGACCACTTCCCTTGATCTGGAACAGCGTACGGCTCTTGCTACTGCCCTGAAGGATAAGTTCGGTGTGGTAGAGGATGATATCAAGACAGAGAATATCTCTGCAACCATCGGAACCGAGATGCGCCGTGATGCGCTTATTGCAGTTACCGTTGCCATAGTCCTGATCCTGATCTACATCTGGATCCGGTTTAAGGATATCCGTTTCGGTGCCAGTGCGGTACTTGCTCTTGCCCACGACGTTCTGATCGTGATCGGAGCTTATGCGGTTCTTCGCTGGTCCGTAGGTAATGCGTTTATCGCATGTATCCTGACCATTGTCGGTTACTCCATCAACAACACCATCGTCATCTTTGACCGTATCCGTGAGAACCTGGTGGAGAAGAAGGACAAGGAGACCATGGAAAGTCTTGTGGATCGTTCCGTGACCCAGTGTCTCTCCAGAAGTATCAACACCTCCCTGACCACTACCGTCATGGTTCTGGTGCTGCTGATCGTAGGTGTATCCTCCATCCGTGAGTTTGCACTTCCTCTTCTGGTAGGTATGATCTGCGGAACCTACTCCTCTGTATTTATCGCAGGACCCCTGTGGCTGGTTCTGAGAAAACTGATCAAGGCAGAGGGTGACAATAACTGATCAGTCCCCTGATCGGAAAATAATGAAAAAACCATTTTACACAGAGCCTTTTGACCGAAAGGCTCTGTGATTTTTTTATAGCTACAGATCCTATGTTGCCCTGATCGATTTTTACTGGACAAATTCCGGGAAATGTTGTTTAATATACTCAGTGGGATTATGCCCTTACGTACCCGGGGGGAGATGTTTTACGGGTGGTGAGGGATGGTATGATGATCGGATCGAAAGAAGCTGCCCGGAAGGCAGTCAGAGGTTTTTAAATGAGAGACAATAAGGATAAGAACGCTTCCCGCCCTCAGACAGACGAGAAGCGGAAGGCTAAAAAGATCATTGCATTTCTGATCTTTTTCGTATCGATATTATGTATCGGAGGCGGGATCTATTACATCCGTTTTTCCGATGAGGCGGTTCAGACCAGGGAAGCATATGAACGGCAGGAAGAAGAGTTTGATCTGGCGGATCAGTACGTGGATTTCCTTCTGAAACAGGCGGAACAGGAAACGGCCAAGGCTCCGGAGCAGGGAGGAAAAAAGCAGTCCGGTTCCTCGGACAAAGACATTTCCCCGGAAGAAACGGAGACGGAGGAAGCACCCACCATTGATCTTTCTTCTCTGGTTCAGGGTGACACGGTTTATTATACCGGTGCGGACGGCACCACCTATACGCCGGAGTATGCAAAAGGATATCTTGCCTATGTTCTGAGTATCCCTTCCGCTAAGATCATGAGAGGTGTGTACACCGGAACCTGGGATGATATTTACTACGATCTGGATATCTGGATGGTAACTCAGGCAAGACCGGATTATGAACTCGGGAAGACTCATATGACCATCTACGGACATAACCATACTTCTCAGAACCTGAGCTTTAACAACCTGAAGGATGTTTCCGTCGGTGATGAGTTCTATATCTACGCAGAAAGCGGATATTACGTTTATACGGTGACGGACATTTTTGCCGAGTGGAGACAGACGGCTACCGAGAAGTATGTGGATGATTTTACCATTGATAAGGATAAATGCTACATCCTGACCTGCGGCCGTGACTGGTGGACCATTAATGGAATGTCCACACGTTATAAGGATTATATTGTTGAGGGAACCCTGAAGGAGCATCTGACCCTTCGGGAGTATGCCGACCGGATCAAGTCGGAGAAGTAAGAAAAAGCTGGATGACCGGCAGGGATCGGCCCTGTCGCCTAACCGGATTATGTATGGATTGGATCATATGTTACTGATTGATACGTTAGAAATGACTGATACAATTGAATCAATCGGAATGACAGGAGAGGGGAAGGTACTGTATTTTGATTATGCAGCGCTTCTGCTGTTTCTTATTGTCCTGATCACGGTATTTTACCGGAAGATGACCAAGGGCAGGACCAGCCAGATCTTCACGATCATGGTGGGTATTCTGATCATGACCACCTTCTTTGATCTGATGATGGAAACACTCAGTCTTCCGCCTGTTAATCTGTCGGATCTCGGGGTCACATGGGCGGCCTTTTTTTCCTATGGGTATTTTGCGCTCAGAAGCATGAACTCCTATATCTATATGCTCTTTATCCTGGCGATCCTGGGTGAGTATTTCCGTTTCCATTCGCTGAAATCTCAGATCCTTCTGGCCATGCCCTATCTGCTGATCCTGATCCTTCTGGGCAGCAATGTATTTCACCATTAGTTCTTTTCCGTGACGGCTCTTGAGGGCTATGTTCGCGGACCTTTGATCGCAGACGTTTATGCATTTTCCCTGATCTATGTATCCATCGGTATGGGCTTTATGCTTTTAAGAAGAAAGGTCCTTCCCCGTGATAAATGGTGGGCACTGTTCTCCGTTTATGTGCTGGAGATCGTCAGTGTTCTGATCCAATATTATTATCCGGGACTTTTGCTGGAGATGTTCTTTACCTCCCTTGCGGTGCTGATGATCGTTCTGATGGTCCAGCGTCCCGAGGAAGTGGTGGATCCGGTTGTGGGCCTCTTAAGCTGGAATGCATACCAGGAGGAGATGAAGAAGGTCACCTATTCCGGCCACAGAGCATCTATCGTGATGCTTCGCTTTAAGAACGCATATGAAGTCCGTTCCAACCTGGGCGAGGATGTTTACAGCAAGTATCTGGTCAAGGTAGCCGGCATCATGGGCCTCTTCTGTCAGCAGGAGAAGCTGAGCCACAGTATCTATTACGAACAGTCCGGCGCCTTTTTCCTGGTGATCGATAATCCGGACTATCCCATTGAGGGCATGGTGCCCATGTTCCTTTCGAAGTTCAGCCGGCAGAATGAAGGCTTCAGTTCCTATTGGAAACGTCTGGAACCGAAATTCTGTACCGTTCATTATCCCGAACAGGTCGGAGATTATGCCACACTGATCCAGTTCGGCCGTCAGTTTCCGAAGCTGATGAAGGGCGATCAGATCTTTGCCAAGGCCGAAGAGATCGTCAACAGCAGGCGTTTCCAGGTGGAGATCCATATGGAGACCATTTTGAACCGGGCACTGGAAAATCAGTCCTTCGAGATTCATTATCAGCCCATTTATTCCATCAAGAGCGGTACCTTTCATGCTGCGGAGGCGCTGATCCGCTTAAGAGATGCAGAGTACGGCTATGTCACTCCGGATATCTTTATTCCGGCGGCAGAGGTCAGCGGTCTGATCCATGTGGTGGGCAATCTGATCCTGGAAAAGACCTACAGCTTTGTGGGCTCCAGTAAGTTCCGGAAAACGGGCCTTGAATATCTGGAAGTAAACCTGTCCGTATCCCAGCTGATGCAGCCGAATCTGATCGAGCAGATCAAGGAACTGCAGTTTCGTTACAACGTAGATCCTTCCCGGATCAACTTCGAGGTCACCGAGACCGAGTATGATGACGAAGCGGAGACCATGGAGCGGAACATTGAACAGCTCGTTGAGATGGGCTATTCCTTCTCCCTGGATGATTACGGAACCGGATATTCCAACATCCGCCGTGTCCTTTCCCTGCCTCTTAAGATCATCAAGATCGACAAGAGCCTGGTGGACGATATGGACACCGAAAAGGGTATCACCGTTCTGGCCAATACCATCGGAATGATGAAGGAGATCAAGATGGAGCTGGTAGTGGAAGGCGTGGAGAACAAAGCACAGCTGGATGCGCTGACCTCCATGGGAGCCGACTACATCCAGGGCTATTACTTCTCCAAACCGTTAACGGAGGATGAATTTGTTCAGTTCATCATGGAATCCTCTCACGAAACCAAGAGAAACTTCATGAGCATGGACTGGTATCAGGATTCCCTGGCAGGCACGAGACCGCTGTCTCCCGAGGATATGCCCGAGAGCCAGAAACGTCGCAGGTAAATAAGAACCGTCTGATCTTCGGATCGGACGGTTTTTTTTGTCAAAAGATCCTGTTTGATCGACAGATAAGAATATTATCGAAGGACAGATAAGAATCTGATAAGAATTTCGCCGGATTTAATAAAGAAGTCTTTTCGGGAAAGGCATATAATGAGATCATCAAGAGAATGAGGTTTCGGAGGCATGGAAAGAAGCTTAAGCCGGAAACCGGACAAGGAGTAAATACCATGGGTACTGTTTTAAGGACTGAAAAGTTATGTAAATCATTTTCCAACGGAGGGATCCAGCAGCATGTGATCCGCAATCTGGATCTGGAGATCGAAGAGGGTGATTTTACCGTGATCATGGGTGCTTCCGGCTCCGGTAAATCCACACTGCTCTATGCATTGTCCGGAATGGACCGGCCTACCCTGGGAAAGGTGTTCTTCGGCGGTGAGGAGATCTCCGGGTATAACAACGATAAGCTGGCGATGTTCCGCAGATCCAACTGCGGCTTTGTGTTCCAGGATATCCACCTTTTAAACTATATGAATATCACGGACAATGTGTTGACCGGAGCTTTGGTAAATAAGAAGAACAGCCCGGAGCTCAGGAAAAAGGTGGAGGAGCTCTTTGACAGAGTGGGTATTGCACCGGAGATCCGGAAAAAGTTTCCGAACCAGCTTTCCGGAGGAGAGGCACAGCGTGTCGGCATAGTCCGGGCGGTGGTGAACGATCCCAAGATCCTGTTTGCGGATGAGCCCACAGGCAGCTTAAACTCCGCAGCCGGCCAGGATGTGTTGAATATCTTTACGGAACTGAACCGGAGCGGTCAGAGCGTTGTGATGGTCACCCATGATCTGAAGACGGCCCTTCGGGGGAACAGAGTCATTTTCCTGAGAGACGGAAGTATTGTGAGTGAGTACCGGATGGAGCCCTACGGCGGGCAGGATGAAAAGGAACGCCGTGACGGACTGCAGGCCTTCTTAGAGGAGATGGGCTGGTAAATAAGTGATCACAAGCTATAGAAGAATAGAGGCTGAGACATGAAAAGTTTAAGACTTGCGTTTTTTAATATCAAAAAGCATATCTGGGAGGTTCTGGTCCTGATCCTCTTGACCACCGCTTCCGTGACCATGCTGGGGATCTCCCTTACGAATTTCGGGAAGGTGGAGAGGATCTATGATCACGTTTTGGAAGGAAACGGCTGTATCCGCGCCGTGATCGGCATCAAGTCGGAAGGATATCTTGACGAGTATGAGGAGATCCTCCGGAATGATGAAAGAGTGGAACGGGTAATCCGTTTTGATGCCCTTCATACTCTGACAGGCCGTATGACTGCAGCCGGGAAAAATGATATCGAACTCACCTATTATATCGTGGATGAAGACAATGAAGCTCTGATCGAGAACGCCGAGCTGGATACCACCTTAAGTGAGGAAGAACTTGCTGCCCTTGAGCATCCCATCCGTCTGCCTTATTTTTTTAAGGATTCTCTGGGATTTCGGGCAGGAGAAGAGGCGACTCTGATCCTGGGAGGAAAAGAACTGCCGGTTACGGTTGCCGGTTTTTATGACAGTGGAATGTTTGCAACCACCTATACGGGACTGAAGCTGGTGGTATCTTCTCAGGATTATAAGGTGCTCCGGGTGGGTACGGATGAGGTGACGATCCTCGGATTTGATGAGAAGGATCAGAAGGATCCGAAGGTAGTTGAGGATATCTTCAGTGATTTTCAGATCTCGGCAACCGAGGTTTCCGACGGAACTTTCATTCGTAATGCGGTTTTTAACGATTATTACGCATATGAGAGACTGATCTGTTCCGTGACCTGTGAGACGGTTCTCACCATGGTGGTGGTCATGTCGGTGATCCTGACGGTTGCCATTGCATTTCTCATCTGGCAGAGGATCAGCTCGGATATGGAAGAACAGATCCGAAATATCGGTGTACTTATGGCCCTGGGTTACCGGGCAAAGGATATCTCCCGTGTTTATGTCTGGGAATATGCACTCATCGGGATCATCGGCGGTGTGATAGGTTTTCTGTGTACTCTTGTGATCTCACCGGTGTTCTTTATGATCTTCCGGATCATGAGCGGACATCACGGAACTGTGCCTACGGCATACGGGCTCTTGTTTGCGGGAATCGTATTAATGATGCTGATCCTTTCCGGGATTGCATGGATCAAAGCGGCCAAGGTTCGGAAATATCCCCCGGTGGTTGCCCTCAGAAACGGAACGGCGGACCATCTGTTCAAGAAGAATCATTTTTCACTTGAGAAGACCAAAAACAGTGTGAACCTGCGGTTGGCCATGAAGCTCTTTGCGGGAAAGGTGGGACAGAGTATCGGAATCTTCGTCTGCATCACTGCCGCATCCACGGCACTTATGACCGGAGTTCTTGCCAAGAACCTGGTGGGAAATGATCTGATCGTTCGGTCGGCCGGAATGGAGCTTTCGGACCTTCGGATGGAACTGAATCCTTATGCGGATGCAAAGGAAATGAGAAATGACCTTCTTAAGGATGACAGGGTCAGAAAGGTGCTTCTGACAGTTCCGCTTCTTACTCCTGTAGAAATGGGGGAGGATCAGTCTCAAGGTCTGGCTCAGGTCTATGAAAACTTTGAGGATACGGAAAATATTTTTTGTACCAAAGGAAGACCGGCTATCCATGATAATGAATTCATGGTCAATAATCTTATGGCTGTCACCAAGGGAATCGATGTGGGCGATGAGGTTGTCCTGGGAAGTGATCGATATCAGCAGAAATTCATCGTAACCGGCATCGTGACCTCAGTGACTAACAGCGGTCTGAATATCTATCTGACCTACGACGGATACCACCGGCTGGAGCCCACCTCAAGCTTAAACTGTCTGGAAGTCTATTTAAACGACGGCGTTGACAGTAAGGAATTCCGTAAGGATATGGAGACGAAATACGGCAGAAGTTTGAGGGACCTTCGAAAGGCCGTGGAGGAAGCCTCCACTCCGGAAGAAAAGATCCGGGCAAGAGCCGAAGAAAAGATGGCAGTGCTGATCAGTGAATACGGAGTGAGCGGAGTGGATTATTCCATCACGGTGGGAGAGACGGTGATCAGCGGAAACAGCGATGACTATCGGATCAAGGATACCAGCAGCTTAAAGGAACTGATCGATCAGCAGAATACCTCCATGATGATCGCAGTCAATCTCGGAGTGATCATGTTCGGCTTTCTGGATCTGGTGATCACGGCAGTGATCCTGATCATGGTGACGAGCTCTGCCATCCGAAAGCTTCAGACGGAAATGGGTGTTATGAAGGCGCTGGGATATACCAGCCGGGAACTGACGCTTCAGATCGGCTATTCCGTGATGCCTCCCGTGATCCTGGCGATCATTACCGGCGGATTCGCAGGAACCTTTTTGATCAAGATGTATGCAAACCTGTTCGGCAATATTTCATTTAACTATACACATCTGATCCTGACAGGACTGGCCATGATGGTATTCTGCATGCTCATTTCCCTTGTGGGGATCCTGAGGATCCGGAAGATCACACCTTACAGGCTGATGGCGGAATAAGGAGAACACAATGAGTAAGATGTTTATGAATCAAAAAAGAGCGGGCTTGATGCTTTCAGCCCTCCTTCTGCTCCTTGAGAGCGGATGCGCCGTAAAAGGGAACGCGGAAAGCCTGCCTCGGAAGGAAGAGAAAGCCGTAAAGGCGGCAGACATTTCCGTAGAGCAGATGAAACAGCATGATACCGTTTACGCCATCGGATCCGTCAGCAAGGTCTATGCCACTGTTACAGTCCTGCAACTGGTGGATCAGGGCAAGGTGGATCTGGACGGCCCGGTAACGGACTATATCCCGGAATTCACCATGGCAGATGAAAGGTACAGGGACATCACCGTCAGGATGCTGATGGATCATACCTCCGGGATCCCCGGAACGGTCTATTCCGATTCCTTCCTGATCGGCGATAATGATCAGGAGGGCTATGAGGAACGGTTCTTACAGATCCTTTCCACACAGACTCTCCGGGATGAACCGGGGCACAGTACCGCATACTGCAACGACGGCTTCGGTCTTCTGGAGATCATCACGGAGCGGGTCAGCGGTATGACCTTTACGGAATACCTTCGGAAAAATGTTTCCGATCCCCTGGGGGCAGATGACGAAGGAACACCCATCGACTTCTTTGAGCATCCCGACAGGACCCCCACCTATGATTCCTACGGAACTCCCATAGAGACGGATTACTGCCTGAACATAGGCGGAGGCGGGATCATGGCATCCGCACCTTCCTTAAGCACCTTCGGCACCGGCTTTTTTAAGAACAATGACACTCTCCTGACTCAGAAGTCCAAGGCCCTCATGGCCACCAGAGCCATGTCTGACCCCTATATGGACGGCTGCGGTCTGGGCTGGGACCTGGTTTCCATCCCCCGTTATGAGGAGGTCGGAGTGCAGGTGGTGGTAAAGGGCGGAGATCTTTTCTTCCAGCATGCCTCCCTGGTGGTGGCTCCCGAAGAGGAGATCAGTGTGGCTGTGGTTTCTTCCGGCGGCAACAGCTTTTTCAACCAGATGATGGCTCAGTCTCTGATGGATATTGCGTTGGAGGAAAAGGGCATCAGCGTATCCGACAGTCTTCCCGCGGAGAAGGAGACTTTGGATACGATCCCGGAATCCGTTCTGAAGTATGCAGGTCTTTATACCTCCGGCACCGGACTGACGGAGATCAGTTTTCCGGGCGGAAAATACGCCAAGGTCAGGACCGTGAGCGGAAAACAGACGGATGCTTCGGATTATCTGTACTGCACGGACGGAACCTTTGTGAAGATGACCGGTCTTGTGGACAGCGGGAAGGCATACCAGGGCTCCGATCAGACTCTGCTACGGTTTGAAGAAAAGGACGGAACGGTCTATGTGGTGGAATCCACGGATGCGGAGATTACGGATCTCGGAAGATACTCTTCCGAAAGCTATTCCATGCAGCGGCTGGATCTGAACCCGGTCAGCAGCGAGGCACAGGCAGCCTGGAGGGGCCGGAACGAGGATGAGATGATCCTGGTCAGTGAAGGCGCTTCCTCCGCTGTCTACGAGGCTATGGGCATCGGTAAGATCACAAGCGTGGAGGAACTGCCCGGTTATGTTTCAGTAATGGGAAGACTGTTACGGATCAAGGATGCGGATCATGCGGAGGCATTTATCACCATTCCTTCCAGCAGCGGACGGGATCAACTGGATCTTCGGGTGGAACATAAGAACGGAGCGGATTATTATGTAACTTCCCAGGGACTTACCTTTCTTTCCGGAAAGAATGCTTCCCTTCTGACTAAGGACAGCAGTCCCCTTACCTTATCAGAGAATGAGGCAAATGTATACCGCATCGGCGAAGATTATGCCAATACCCAGGTAAGGATGGAAGGTTCCGGAGACCTTGCAGTATTCTCTTATGACCGCTTCGGAAACATGGTTTACACCTCTCACTATACGGAGTTTGGCGGAGATATTCCTCTTCCGAAGGAAGGTTATCTTATCATCCGGTCCGAAAAGGGCGGAGAAGTGACACCTGTGCTTCTGTAAGTTGAAGTAAAATGGTCTTTCTGTAAGGATTGAAGATGCGGTCAGATCAGGAGTATAAGGCATATTAAGCATTCTTCATATATGAGTTTTCTTCTGAAAAGAGACAGCCCCCTTCGGCTGCCTCTTTTCAGAGTGTATCTGCCATGTTATAATACAGATGTTGGCAGTAAGTATTTCTTTGACAGGAAGGTGCGCTTCATGAAATATCAGGTTCTGATGATCGATGATGATCCCGTGATCGCGGATACCACGGCGGAATATTTTAATATGTTCGATATTGCTACGGCTTCCGTGAACGGCTATGAGGAAGCAGTGGCCTTTTTACAGGAGCATTCCGCAGACCTTCTGCTGCTGGATATTAATCTGGGAGACAGATCCGGCTTTGAACTTTGCAAGAGAATCCGCAGAGACTATGATATGCCCATCTTTTTTATCAGTGCCAGATCCTCTGATGATGACGTACTGACGGCCCTCAATATCGGCGGGGATGATTATATCCGGAAACCATATACCATGAGTATCCTTCTGGCCAAGGTGAAGGCAGCTCTCCGCCGGATCGAAAACAATGCAGGGAAAGCTCAGGAGCCGGAAAAGCAGGAGACCATCCTTCCCATCCGAAAGGGTGTGAGCCTGGATACCGGGATACGCAAGATCAAAAAGGACGATGAACTCATCGGCCTTAAGGTCATGGAATACAAGCTTCTTCTGTATCTGCTGGAGAACCGGGGACGGGTGATCAGCAAGGATGAGCTGTTAAAGAACGTCTGGGAAGAGGAGTACATAGGTGAAGGAACTTTGGCGGTGCATGTGCGCCATCTCAGAGAGAAACTGGAAGCGGATCCTGCCGATCCGAAGCTGATCCAGACTGTCTGGGGTGTGGGATATGTGATGATCCCGGAATCGGAGGGAACATGAAACGTTTATACCGGATAGTGATCGCTCTGGCATTGATCCTGGCTGTTTGCGGCATCCTTTGCGGACGGATCCTGCTGGCTCCGGAAACTGATCTTGATCCGGTGGAAGTGAACCATATCCTTCAGTGCGCAGAGCAGTATATAGAAGATCCGGAGAACCCGGACATTTCCATGCCGGAGGGAGATTACATCCTCTTTGACAGGAACGGAACTACGGTCTATGTTTCCGGGGATCCTGTTGCGGCAGCGACCGCTTCGAGTCCCGTAGAGGCCTTAAAAGCGGGCTATCCCTCAAGTCCCATCCATTCGGGAGAAAAGTTTCTGGGAACGCTGGTGCTTACGAAGAACCGGGAGACTCAGCTTCGGGAAAATAAGTTCCGGATCCTTCGGGTACTGATCGTGATGTTCACCCTGACATCTCTTGTGATGATCGCTTACCTGATCTATGTAAAGGTGCGGATCGTGGATCCCTTCCGGGAAATGGAAGCCTTTGCAGGCCGGGTGGCTGCGGGAGATCTGGAACTTCCCTTAAAGAAGGAGAAGGATGAACTCTTCGGTGCATTTTCCACCAGCTTTGATCTGATGAGAGAAGAACTGAGGGCCTCCCGGGAACGGGAAGAAGAACTGAAAAGAAAAGAACGGGAGCTGGTGGCTTCCTTAAGTCATGACCTGAAGACCCCCATCACGGGCATCAAACTGGTCTGTGAGCTTCTCAGTGTGAAGCTTCAGGATGCGGATACTCTCGAGAAGATTAAGCGGATCGAAGAGCGGACAGAACAAATGGAGCTTCTGGTGTCCGACCTTCTGACCAGCAGTATCGAGGATCTGAAGGAACTGAAGGTGGTGGGAACGGATGTCAGTGCCTCCGAGCTGCATTCTCTGATCCGGAAGCATGATGACAAAAAGCGAGTGAAGGAAACGCCCTGCCCTGAGTGCCTCATCAATATTGACCTTCAGCGAATGGATCAGGTCATCGGAAACATCCTGAGTAATTCCTACAAGTATGCAGGGACCACCATTGAAGCAGAGTATACCATCATTGAAGATATGCTGGAGCTGAAACTCAGGGACTTCGGACCCGGCGTGGATCCGGAGGAACTCCCCCGTCTGACGGACCGGTATTTCCGAGGAGAAGCAGCCTCCGCAGGTTCCAATCCCGGAAGCGGACTGGGCCTTTATATTGCCAGAAATCTGATGGAGCGGATGGGAGGAAATCTTCTTTGCAGCAATGCGGAGCCGGGGCTTCTGGTTACGTTACTGATCCCCCTGAGCAGGTGATGGATCGGAAGATCTTGAAAATCGGATCGATTTATATGGATCTCTTATTTGTTTGAATTCGAGACAGAAAAAACGGGACTGTTCTGAGTGGACAGTCCCGTTGATATTTTTATTTGAAACTATTTTTCAATCATCAGTTCTTGAAGCTGTGGATCGGTGCGGGGATCCGTCCGCCGCGGCTTACAAAGCGCTCGCAGGAGAAGGAGTTCACCGGCATGATGGGCGCATAGCCTAAGAGTCCGCCGAATTCCACGGTTTCGCCGACACCTTTTCCGATGACGGGGATCAGACGAACGGCTGTGGTCTTCTGATTGACCATTCCGATGGCAGCCTCATCGGCAATGATGCCGGAGAGGGTAGCGGGAGTGGTGGAGCCGGGAACTGCGATCATATCCAAACCTACGGAGCAGACACAGGTCATGGCTTCCAGCTTTTCAATGGTCAGGGAACCGCGGGTAACTGCATCGATCATACCCTGATCCTCGCTGACGGGGATAAAGGCACCGGAAAGTCCGCCGACATAGGAGGAGGCCATAACGCCGCCCTTCTTTACCTGGTCATTTAACAGAGCCAGAGCTGCGGTGGTTCCGGGAGCGCCGGTGCTTTCCAGACCGATGAGCTCAAGGATATCGGAAACGCTGTCGCCCACAGCAGGAGTAGGTGCTAAGGAAAGGTCAATGATACCGAAGGGAATGTTCAGTCTTGCGGAAGCTTCCTGAGCTACCAGCTGACCGATCCGGGTGATCTTGAAGGCAGTCTTTTTGATGGTCTCGCAGAGTACTTCGAAATCAGCGTCCTTGATGTGTTCCAGGGCTTCCTTTACCACACCGGGACCGCTGACGCCCACGTTGATGATGGCATCTGCTTCGGTAACGCCGTGGAAGGCGCCGGCCATAAAGGGATTATCATCCGGAGCATTGCAGAATACCACCAGCTTGGCACAGCCTAAGGAATCACGATCCTTGGTTTCCTCTGCGGTCTGATGAATGATCTCGCCCATGAGCTTGACTGCATCCATATTGATACCGGTCTTGGTGGAACCTACATTAATGGAGCTGCAGACACGCTCCGTAACAGAGAGTGCCTTCGGGATGGATTCGATGAGCATCCGGTCTGCCTGGGTCATACCCTTGGAGACCAGAGCGGAAAAGCCGCCGATGAAGTTCACACCGGTGGTAGCAGCTGCACGGTCAAGAGTTTTTGCCACCTCCACAAAATCCTCGGGAGTTTTGCAGGCACTTCCTGCTGCAATGGCAATGGGTGTGACGGAGATCCGCTTGTTGACAATGGGAATACCGTAATCCCGCTCGATCTCACCGCCTACCTTTACCAGGTCCTTTGCCACGGTGGTGATCTTTTCGTAGATGTTCCGATTAAAGGTTTCTACGTCCTCTGCTGCGCAGTCCAAAAGGCTGATTCCGAGAGTGATGGTCCGCACATCGAGATTCTCGTGCTGGATCATATGGTTTGTTTCGTTTACTTCAT
>JAGACB010000159.1 GCA_017614345.1 Lachnospiraceae bacterium | reverse complement strand
CGTGTCCTTAAACGGAAGTGTTTCCTTCGCTTCCATGCACAAGGTGACGCAAAACAAACTGGCCAAGATGATCCCTGGCCTGACGGCGGAGATCTGCCGCTCACAGTCCCTGCTCTGCTGCGAGGAAAGTGTTACGGAACAGGACCGGGCTGCTCTCACCGCTCTTCTTAAGACCTTCGGAGACGTGATTCTTCTTCCCGAAGGGGAAATGGGCATGGGCTCCGAGCTGGTCAGCTGTA
The DNA here is from genome assembly GCA_017614345.1 of Lachnospiraceae bacterium. GTDB lineage: Bacteria > Bacillota > Clostridia > Lachnospirales > Lachnospiraceae > JAGACB01. Next base: position 18,404 of record JAGACB010000159.1, on the reverse strand, counting down.
TGCCCGGCTTTATCGCCTCCATCTTCGATGTGATCTGCACATCTGCCGAGGCTCACACCACCATTCCGAAAGAACAGATCATCCGCATGGTCCTCTCCACCATGAGTGCCACCGGAGACCTGATGCTCCAAAAGGATCTGACCTTTGAAGACGTGGTTTCCCGTGTAGCCACAAAAGGCGGCATTACCGAGGAAGGAACCAAGGTGGTCTATGAAGGCTTCCCCGAAATCTCCGATCTTCTCTTCGAGAAGACCCTTGAGAAACGCCGTGTTACTGCGGAGAAGGCGGAGAAATTGTTCAGTGAAGGATAATACAGTTTTTCAAAACCGCCCCATGATCAAAATATTTTTTTAATCCGGCAGAATCTGTCTTTTCGGAGGTGCCATATGAAAACCGTTTCCTTCTGGATCGAAAATTACTGTGTCCCCTGCAGTGCTCATTGCAGGCACTGTCTGCTCTCCTCCTGCGGAAAGGCAACCGGTGTGGATTACGAAACCGGGGAGCGTTTCGCAGATCGGGTGATGACGGAACTGGCTCAAAAGCGTCCGGAGCTTCCCACCGGATATTTTATCGGATACTGCATGGATACCCCGAAGCTGAGGCAATATCTGAAGTTTCGGAGAGAACACCATTTGCCCGGAGCGGGCTTTCTTCAGATGAATGGGTTCGCCTTTCGAAGCGACGAAGAGCTGACCGCTCTCATGGCTGACCTGGCAGAGGAACAGGTGGAACTTCTGGACCTGACCTTCTACGGGACCGAAGCTTATCACGACCGCTTTGCGGGAAGGCCCGGTGATCAGGCCTTTCTCCTTCGGATGCTGGATGCGGCAAACCGGGCAGGTATTTCGGTTTCCGTGAGCATTCCCATCATCCGGGAGAACATGGGGCAGCTATCGGAGCTCCGCTCTCTCTTAGATGCCCATGGCGCTGAGCGCTGCATTTATTTTCTCCCCAACAGCAAAGGTCGCGGGAAAATGATGCAGGATCAGCGGATCACACTGCAGGAATTTGAAGCACTTCCGGATTTCGTCCGAACAAACTTCATCAAAACTCCCAACCGGACTGAAGCTGAATGGATCCGCTCCGGCGAGCTTTCAGAGTCCGGAAAGCGTACTCTCACGCTGGTTCTGACACCGGAAAATCTTGTCCGTTACGGGAAAATGCCCGCAGAAGAAATAGTCCGGGAGCTGGAAGACGCTGATGACCGCTTTGCCGAAAAACTGCCTTCCGTACAGACCTTAGCCGAGCACTACGGTCGTCCCGACAACGAGCAGCTGTATCGGCTCCGGGATCTTCTCTTGGAATGGCGACAGAAATATCTGGAGGATCTTCGCAAGAACGGCGAAGATCTCTATGACATGCAGGACGAATCACACTCTTTCAGTATTTATCTGTGAATCATCTTATGCTTGTGCTATACATCCGAAAGACTCCGAATTTTGCTCAGAATGCAAAATTCGGAGTCTTTCGGATGTATAACAACATAATAAAAGAATCAATGACATTTAGATGCAGAATACAGACTAAATAAATCCTTCAAAAATAATTGTGACCTCCCCGGATGTTTTCCGTTCCTTTAGGTATCGGAGGAAGGATCACCTCCGGTACAAAAGAAGCAAAAAACGAAAATATGAAGAAAACGAGGAGATACAGTATGAAGAAAGCATTGATCTTATCGGTTACGGCAGTTATGGCATTTTCCTTAGTCGGATGCAGCAGCATCTTTCCCGTAGATACGGTTGCAACTACCACACCGAAGCCGGTTTCCACCCCCGTCACTCAGACACCGGAGTCCACACCAACGGCACAGAAGCCGGAGTCCACACCTGCGTCTCAGAAACCGGGAGACACCACAATTTCCTTTGATATGCTTATCATGACAGCAAACTATGCTCCGGGCGGAGAAATGACGCTGGAAGATTATGAAAATGCCAAGGCAGAATACAAGATCTACTATTCCGGAAAGGTTACCGATGAAAACGGAGAATCCGTGAAGCTCAGCGAAGAAGACATGGACCGGATCATGGAGCTTTACACACTGCTCTGCACCGAGAATCTTGAGGTAACGAACACGGATGCCTGCGATTATCCCGACTATCAGATCAACGTTTACCAGAAAAATGCAGAATACGTTTGCAGATCCAACGGCATGCAGCAGAGCGAGGTTGTAGAGGAAGTATTTGACATTGTATGGCCATATTTTAACGAAAAGTGAAGAAGATCACAGATATCAAAAAGCGGCGCCCATAATAACGGCGCCGCTTCTTTTTTCTGCTGTTTCATTTTTCAGATTTTTTCTTTTCAACAATCCGATCCGACATCAACAATGTGTCTCGCTGTCATCAATCCGCTTCATGCTCATCAATCCGCTTCATTATCATCGATCAGCTTTGCATGCTCCTCCTGAGTCTTGGGATCGTAGGAGAGCATGGGCTCGATGTCCTTACCGTGGATGCGGCGCTCAACATAGTTTCTGGTAAGCTTCATGACTACGGGGCTCATGGCCAGAACGCCGATCAGGTTGGGGATCATCATGAAACCGTTGAAGGTATCGGAGATGTCCCATGCGATAGAGGAAGTCATCAGAGCACCGGACAGGATCATAGCCACAAAGATGATCTTGTAGATGATGGTGACAACGGGAGCAGCGGAACCAGCCAGGTACTCAACTGCCTTGGAGCCGTAGTGGGACCAGCCCAGGATGGTGGTAAAGGCAAATACAAGGATCGCCAGGGCAATGAAGATCTTGCCGAATTCGAAATCCCCGACCTTAAAGATCGTGTTAAATGCTTCTGCAACCAGAGTTGCATCCGAAGAAGTATCGGTTGCACCGGTGGTCAGGTCAATAACACCGGAGGTCAGGATGGTCAGTGCGGTCATGGTACAAACCACCATGGTGTCCGCAAATACCTCGAAGATACCCCAGAGGCCCTGCTTTACGGGCTCCTTTACGTTGGAGTTACTGTGAACCATAACGGAAGAACCGAGACCTGCCTCGTTGGAGAACACGCCTCTCTTGCATCCCTGGGTAATGATGGTCTTAAATGCCACACCTGTAGCACCGCCCCAGGCTGCCTGCCTAGTAAATGCCATGGAGAAGATGGCCTTCACTGCCGGAAGGATCCCGGTAAAGTTTGCGATGATGATGATCAGGCTTCCGAGAACAAATAAGATCACCATAACGGGGACGATCTTTTCTGCCACGCCTGCAATTCTCTTTAAACCGCCCAGAACCACAACACCCACCAGGATCATCAGAGCCACTCCGATCAGGAGCATATAGAGGGTAACGTTCGTTTCGTCTGCGGTATACAGTACGATATCGGATAACGCCTTACACTGAAATGCATTGGTAAAATTGATGACGATCTTATTTACCTGACCCATGTTTCCGATACCGAAGGATGCCAGAGCCGCACAGATCGCAAAGGCGATGGCCAGCACCTTGCCCGGGATCTTCATGCCGGGGTAGCTTCCCAGACCGTCCTGGAGATAATACATGGCTCCGCCGGACCATTCTCCAGCATGGTTCTTTCTCCGGAAGTAGATACCCAGGATGTTTTCGGAGTAATTTGTCATCATTCCGAAAAATGCTGCCACCCACATCCAGAATACCGCACCGGGACCTCCCGTCATGATGGCCGCCGAAACACCTGCGATGTTTCCCACACCCACCGTTGCGGCCAGGGCCGTACACAGGGCCTGGAACTGCGAGATGGACGCTTTCTCGTTGGTATGCGAGATCACGTTCTTATCCAGCATGCTTCCGATGGTCTTCTTCCACCAGTGCCCGAAATGTGTGACCTGAAAGAATCCCGTCAAGATAGTCATCAGGACACCCGTTCCGATCAGAAGAACGATTCCGATCTTGACCCATACAAAATCGTTTACTGCATCATTGATCTTTGCCAGCGTTTCTAAAAATGTCATAATTATCCTCCCCTTTCCATACGGTGACTGCCGAACAAAATCGGATTCATTGTACTTCAAGATTCCCTATAGGTCAACTTCGAGATGTGACAATGGGGACGGTTCCGGGTGTCACACAATAACCGGGAAAGGCTCCGTTTTTTGCTCAGAATTCAAAAATCAGAGCCTTTCCCGGTTGGTTTTGTGACAGGAAGAACCGTCCCCTTTGTCACGTTTTCACCTCTCACTATGAAGATATGAATATGAAAATATGAATGATTCCTATTTTTGTAATCCGCAGGAATCTAAAAATATGAATCTATTTGTGTCTTTCTATGTGTTAATTTCACTAGTATTCACAGTTTTTACAATAGATTTATTCATTTTTACCATATCAAACACTTGAAATCGTTCCATAAATATATTATCATCAAATTGACACTTGTTTTTTGGTATTGATGAGCGCACTTTTCGGAAGAGGGTTCAGCAGTTTGGAGGGAGCGAAAAATGGCACAACACTCATCAGGTGTTCTGGTACTGAACAGTACCGGCAATACGATAAGCAAAAAATCAAATAAAAAGCATGAAACCTACGGGGCTTTTGACCGCATTACCCTTCTGAACGGAAGGGACCCTTCCGCGGGAAACCGGGATCGAAAGGAACGCAAGCGTTCCAACGGCCGTCCGGAGGTCAATCATTCTGCCTTTTTGCCCGGTCTCGGCATGAGTGCCAACCGGATCGCGCTCAGAAATGCGCTCTTCGAAAGTTATTTAAAGGGCGAGATTGCCCTTTCCGGTCAGGAAAATATCTTCAGAAGCTTCGAATCAGATTATTATAAGCTGGTGATCTTCGATCATTTCAGCGATGACGGAAGCCGGGAACAGTATGATCTTTCCGAGTTTCTCTGCATCACCGAAGAGGATGAAAATGCCTATGACTCCTTCCGGATCCATGATATGAACGTCCTGCTCCTCCGGAGCCGCCATATCATCGAGAATCTTGAAGGACTCATGAGACGCCTTGAGGGCAGTGAGCCCCCGGAGGAAAATTCTCCCATCGGTTCCCTGATGCTTTTTGCGGGAAATACCCTGCAGAGTCTGGAAGAGCTTCCTGCAAGTTTTTCCGCACTGGAGCAAAGATTTGCAAAACGATTTTTCATCCGGCCCGGCAGTCATGTCATCCGGGAGGACTCTCCCGTTCTCGGCCGAAACCGCCTGAAGATCATCGAAGACCGGAGGCGTTTCCTCTCCGATCTCATCGATGATTATACGGAACGGATGAGCGTTGAGCTTCAGACCCTTGGAAAGTATGATACCCTCCGTTCTCTGGAGGAATACGAGAAAAAACTGACGGAATATGCACTGACGGATTCCGAGGTGAGGAGCTGCTCCATCATCATCTACAACAACCTTATCCGTAACCTGCTGCTTCTGGGAGTGTCCCTCTCCGACCAGGACAATTCCCTTCCCGGAGGTACCGAGGCCATCCTAAACAGCAGTTACCTGCAGGAGATCCATTCCGTCTTTACTTCCCTTGCAAGACAATGTGCCAACGCCCGGTCATTTACCAGCGACAACATTATTGACGATATCATCGATTATATCGACACCTTCTATAACGAAAATATCACCCTCGAAAAGATCGCCCCGCTCTTCGGCTACAACAGCTCCTACTTAGGCAAGATCATCAACCGGAAGTTAGGCAGAAAGCTGGGTGCTTACCTGGACGAGGTCCGGATCCAGAAAGCCAGTGCTCTCCTTAAGGAAAGCGACCTGCATGTCTATAAGGTGGCTGAGCTGGTGGGTTATCGGAACGTGGATTACTTCCATGTCAAATTCAAAAGATACACCGGTTTATCTCCGGCAGAATACAGAAAAAGCATCGTTTAACCATCAGGCTAAACGATGCTTCTTCTTTTATTGCATATTTTCTTAAGAAGGGTTTGTTTACTCTGTCTTTTCTTTCTCTTCCTCCGCTCCTGCTTCCAGCTTGTTCAGGATCGGCACTGCAAACAGACACACCGTCAGACACAGCGCAGCCGGTCCGAACAGGAGTCCGAAGATCATGGTCCTGAAGTTCCAGAAGATCACGCCAAGTTCCAGTGCAAGGCACAGAAACAGGAGAAATGTTCTTCCGTAAAACCGTACGCAGATCCGGAAGGAATTCTTCAGGATTCTCGGAAGAGTATTCTCATACCGGGCGGTCATGGGATAGGCATAGACAAAGCAGGCAGCGAAGAATACAGCCGAGAGCATTCCGGCGATCAACAGGAACACGCTGGCATTCTCCGTTTTGTTGAAGAATTCAAAATCCAGATAAACCACGTATACCGCCAGAATGTTCAGAAGTCCCAGAGGGATCCCCTGCTTCAGATTGCTTTTGTAAGCCTTCCAAAACTGCCTGTGAACATAGCCTTCCTCCTGCTTTACGATCTTCATCCCCACGTCACAGGCTGCTACGGTGGAGACGCCGATGGTGGTGCCGAGGCCCATCAGGGTTCCCAGAAACCAGCAGATGCTGAGGACCAGAAACTCCGTCATGATAACCATTGATCTGTAAACAGGGCTGTCTATACTGAAAATCTTCATAACTGCTTTCTACTCCGTTTCAACTTCAGGCCGTTTTACTCTGCCAGAGCCTGAGCCTCATCCTCCGCTGCCTTTCTCTTGGCAGCTTCTTCATTGGTCCAGTCCCAGCACTTCTGGTAGCCGTACTGCTTTGCCAGACCCTTCATGCCGCTGACACATTTTTCAAACTCTGCATCATCCTTGGCATAGATGGCCTTCCAGCTGTACTCACGGATACACTTGGTAACCTGTGCCCAGGTGGTCTTGAGCTCATCGGTCTGCTCAGACATGACGTAGGTGGAGCCGGGAGCAACCGTATATTTGCCCTTCTCCATGTACTCATTGACCGTGGTGACTCCGCCGTTGAATTCTCTCCAGTCCTTGTCGGCGGCGTTCTTGGGCTCGCCCATGGTGGATCTCCAGGACTGCCAGTTGTAGGTCTCGCCCACCTTGGAATCCAGGTTAATGGAGTCCGAAGCCCAGGTCAGGCAGTTGATCTGGCACTCGCCGTCCTTCTTGGTGCCGGAGTATGCTGATCCCTCAGGGAAGGAAACGGTGTTGTCGGAAACCATCTTCTGGCCCAGCTCGGTCAGGTAAGCGTAACCCTCCTCGTCATAGTCCCAGGTGATGCCCTTAGGGCCGTAGTCGGAGGTCATTCTTCCCTCAGGAGTGGAAAGATAGTTCAGGATGGCCATGCAAAGTTCGGGATACTCGGTCTTAGCGCCGATGGCAAAGTAGTTGTTGCCGCCGTACACGTTCAGACCGTAAACAATGGGAGATGCCTCCTCCGGAGTCAGAGATCTCATGATCTTATTCTGATCCATATGGTCGTTGGTGTTGTATGCCAGAGAACCCGCATAGTTGAAAATAGAATAGAAGGTTCCGCTCTTCTTCACCTTCTCGATCATGGTGTCGTAGGTTGCGGTCATGGAGTCCGGATCCAGCAGATCGTTCTGATACAGCTTGTTGTAGAACTGAAGCATCTCCAGGTAAGGGGAGCCCTCATCCAGAGCGCCGTAGAACTTTCCGGTCTCGGGATCGTAGAGGCCCACACCGAACTCATCGTAGCCGTAATAAGCAGTGGCGGTGGACTTCACATACATTACCATGTCACCGTCCCAATCCGGCCACAGAGACACGGCATAGGTAGGATTTCCCGCCTCATCTGTGGGGCAGATCTCCTTCATGTCCTTGAAGAGCTCCAGCATATCGTCCAGGTTCTTGACCTCCGGATGGCCCAGCTCCTCATACAGATCCCAGCGGATGTCCCAGGTGTAGAAAAATGACTGCTTATCCTTGCTGCTGGTGGCAAATGTATAACCCATACCGTAGATCTTGCCGTCATCGCTCATGCTCCGGTTCTTCTCCAGAACAGCCTTGGCATTCTGCTCAATATAGCTGCCGTAGGTGGAAAGGATGTCATCCTCTTCCCAGTCGAAGAGGTAGCCTGCATCCTTTGCCTTGATGAAGTCGCTTTCCCGACCGAAGACCACAATGTCTCCCAGGTTTCCGGACTCCATTCTGGTCTCGAACACGCCCGATCCGTTGGGAACGATGTTCAGAACCACATTGAACTTCTCCTTCATGATCTGGGCAAACCAGCCGATCTGCTCACCGGAGTAGTTGGCTCTCTCCGAGAACACCGTCAGCGTCACGGTGTCCTTCGGGATAATGTCATCAAGGCTTCCCGAGCCCTGACTCGCACCTGAGCTTCCGGGATTCTCCGCTTCCGTTCCGTTTGCGGCCCCCGAACTTCCGTTTACGTCAATGGTACTGCTGCTGCAGCCGCCGAATGCGGAAACCGAAAGCACCGCAGACAGGAGCATTGCAGATAATCTTTTGATATTTCGTTTCATAATGTTCTCCCTTTAAATGTAATGTTTCCTCGCTTCGCTCCGAAACCGCCCATAAAGCTCACGCTTTATGGCCGATTGTTCACGGTCCTTCGGACCATGAACTAGCCCTTGACAGCTCCTAACATAATCCCCTCCTCAAAATATCTCTGCATGAAAGGATATACCAAAAGGATCGGGATCACCGAGATCATGGAAATGGTGTACTTGATCAGCTTCGGGTTGGCCGCCATTGCCGCCGCAGAGGGGGAATTGGGGTCGTTGATGATATTTTTCAGGTCAGAGGTCTGGGTCAGGTAAATGTACAGCCTGTGCTGAAGGGTGTACAGATTGGGGGCATCGCTCATCAGGATCAGGGAATCCTGGAAGGAGTTCCAGTGTCCCACGGCGCCGAAGATGGCGATGGTTGCCAGGATGGGCTTTGACAGAGGCCAGATGATCTTCCGAAACACCGTAAAGAAGGAGGCTCCGTCAATGAAGGCGCTCTCCTCCAGCTCTTTGGGGATGGACTCGATATAGGTCTTCACCAGGATGATGTTGTAGGGTGCCACAATGCCCGGGATAATGTAAGCTGCAAAGTGATTGGTCAGTCCCAGCATGGACATGTTCATGTACCAGGGGATGAGGCCCGCGTTAAAGTACATGGTGATCACAAGAAAACGATAGAAGAATTTTCTGTGCCACATTTCTTCCTTGGTCACCAGGTAGCCCACAAAGGCGGAGGCTGCAACCATGACTGCCGTTCCGATGATGGTTCTGAGAACCGAGACCAGCGCAGCTGAGCCTAAGGCGTTAACATTTTTCAGGGCTATATAGTTCTGCAGATTGATCCCCCGGGGGAAGAAATTCACGATTCCCTTGCTGACGGATTCGGAATCCGAAATGGTGTTGATCAGCAGGTAATAAAAGGGAAATAAGCAGGTAATGGTGAATACGAGGAAAAACAGGTGATCGACCGCGTAGAACGCCAGATCCCCGCCGGAGATGATCTTTCTGCGGGTCTCGGTCTTGATCCTCGGTTTGGTTTGTTTCACTTGATCGGCCATGTTCCTCACCTCCTTATATGATGCTTTCTTTTCTGACCAGCTTGGAAATGCTGTTGGCCATGAAAAGAAGCGCGATACTGACTAAGGACTTGGTCATACTGATGACCGTGGACAATGGAATGGATCCGCCCTTGATACCCAGGTTGTAAACGTAAAGGTCCAGGACTTCCATGTCCGTGGCGTTCGCATGATTGGAGAATACCAGATACTGATCCAGACCGTTGGAGAGCATTCCCGCTACTGCCATGAGCAGCATGACCATGTATGTGGGAACAAGCCCCGGGATGGTCACGTGCCAGATCCTCTGGAACCGTCCGGCGCCGTCCACGGTGGCCGCCTCGTAAAGCTGACGGTCAATGCCGGCAATACCGGCAATGTAGATGATGGCGCTCCAGCCAACGCCCTTCCAGGTGCCCCAGAGCAGCATCTTCAGCCACATGTGGGAGCTGGACATCAGGTAGTTGGTATTTCCCCCGAATACGGAGTTGATGAAGCCGTCCGTGGAAAAGATGGCAAATGCCACCGCATACACCAGGATCCAGGAAATGAAGTTCGGGATGGTGGTGGCCGTCTGCACAAAGCGTTTGAAGCGTTTGCTGGGGATCTCGTTTAAGAAAACCGCAAAGGCCAGGGGCACCCAGCTGGTGATGATCCCCAGAAAGCTCATGGCCAGGGTATTCTTCATAACCCGGAAAATGTCATTTCTGGTGGCTTCGTTCTCAAACAGGAACTTAAACCACTTGAAGCCCACGAAGCTTTCTTTGGAAAGGGTCTGGCCCGACTGATAATCGAAGAAGGAATATCTCCAGCCCCACAGAGGCAGGTAACAGAAGATAAATGTCAGGAGGGCAAAGGGCAGGAACATCAGGAACAGAGAGTATCTGCTTTCCATCTGCGCCTTCTCTCCCTTCTCCGGAGCCGGAGTACCGATCAGGGTTATGATGGTCAGGATCAGGAGCAAAGCTCCGATTGCCGCGAACAGGATCATTCTCCCGCTGGGATAGGGGACAAATGATTTTCCCACAAGAAAGCCGTTTAAGGTTCCCGAGTAGACTCTGTCCAGCTTGCCGTTTGCCCTGGCGAATTCCACGATCCGGCTGCTTGAGAGCACCAGAAGTGCCTCACCTGCTACGGTGATGAAGGGGCCCGCCAGGGAAAAGAGGAAGGAACTCCTCTTTAATTTGTTGTTTCCGAAGGACATGCAGGCGCCTACGGCGATGACGCAGATCCCCAGAAGCATGACTATGGAGCCTGCCATAATGAGCCGGAAAGACGACTCACTGACCCAGCCCGCCCGAAAGCCACGGCCCACATCGGAGGTTAAGCCGGTCCAGGATATTGCCGACGTCAGGAGCGACAGGTTTTTATTTACCAGGTCGCACACCCTTGCAGGGTTTGCCGTCGGGATAAAAAGCAGGAAGAACATGAGAAGCGCCAGGATCCGCTGCAGGCTGTACACCGGATGGCACGGTTCTTCCGGGATTGTTTTCTTTTTTTCGGTCATACATTATTCTCCGTTAGATGACAGGGGGACGGTTCTTTTGTCATCTCCACAACATTTCACAGCCGGTGTGATGCCGGCTGTGAAATCTGATAGATCAAACTGGATTTTTTTACTGCTTTTTCTTTGTTAAGATGTAAGCTGCTGCGCCGCCAACTGCAACCAGGCAAACTCCTGCGATGGCAACGATGGCACCTACGGGAAGGCCCTTCTTCTCGGCGATCACTTCGGGAGTCTTGCCGGAATCTGCGTCAGCCTTCTTATCATCATTCTTGGGAGCCTGTGTAGCAGCCTCAGAAGCAGCTTCTGTCTTGTCTTCGGAACCGCCGTCCTTGGCGTCGGTGGTTTCATTTTCCTTGGGTGCTTCGGTGGCAGCCTCAGCCTCGGCGTCATAGTCAAAGCCGGCTACGTCAAACTCGATGACCATTTCCTTCATAGGAACGGGGTAGTAACCTACGGTCTTCACTTCGGAATTCCAGATGTTCTGGATCAGAATGGTCAGATAATCCTTGGAGTCGGGGCTGATGATGGGGTTGATCTCCACATCATTTCCGTCCACCAGGAGCTTCACGTTGGTGATCTCCACCTCGTTGGTGTTGGGAATATCGGTATCAAGATAGATCAGGTTCATGTACTCCTGATCGGCAAATTCATCGTCGCCGAAGCCCAGGTTGTAAGCCTTTACGGAATAATGACCGTTTCCTGCGATCTGTGCATCCTCGAAGGAACCGTCAACCTTGACAGCGTTATTGTCCTCATCCCAGGCAGTGATCTGATGGAAGTAATCCATACCGGTATCATCAGTGTAGTCCAGGCCGTACTTTTCTGCATACCATGCATCACGGAAGGAATACTTGGGGGTCTGAAGACCTATATATGCGTTGTACTTTCCCTTCTTGTCAACGGGGCCTGCAGAGGAGCCTTCCTCGCCGGCCTTCAGGTTTGCGGACTTCACGGTAACTGTGTACTCAACCTTCTTGATGCCTGTGGGCTTCTCGATGTAAGCAGTGCCCCACTCGTTGTAGCCGCCTGCCAGACGGATGGCCTGATCTGCGGTGTAGTCGCCGGTTTCCTCGTACCAGAACAATTTTTCATCCTTGGTAAAATCAATGGCCACGTCTTCATCATTGATCTTGCAGGCAATATCTGCCTCAAGAGCACCGATGTTCTCTGCAAGAAGTACGGGAGCCATGTACCATACGCCAAGGGTTTCAGGCTCGAATTCCAGGGAAACGGTAAAGGTATCGCCTACCTTGATGCCTTCCTTGGTCACAGCGGTGATGCCTTCTCCTGCTGCCTTCGGATCGGTACTTGTAAAGCCGTAGCCCCAGTCACCGTCAGCTTCCTTATCCGCGCCGATGGCGATGAATGCGGAAAACTCTCCGTCGTAGGGATCGCCCAGCTCTTCTCCGCCGGTCTTTGCAGACTTCAGGGTAACGGTGTACTCCACCTTGGTCCAGCCGGTCTCATGGCTGATATACTGTGCAGCCCACTCATTGTAGCCGCCTGCCAGACGGATGGACTGCTTGTCGGAATAATCACCGGTACCTTCATACCACCATGCTTTTCCCTGGGAAAAATCAATGGCAGTTTCCTTACCGTCAAACTTTACGCTCACATCCGCTTCAAGTCCGGAAATTCCTTCCGCAACAATAACGGGTGCCATATAATACATATGGCTGACTGCTTCGGGCATCTCAAGAGATACGGTTACCGTATCACCTACCTTGATCTTGCCGTCAGTCGCCTTGATGGAACCCTCGTAGGCAGCACCTTCGCCTGCATAGGAAAGTCCCCATTCACCGGCCTCTTCACCCGAACCGCCGAAGGCGATAAAAATATCCGCCTCTCCGGTAAAATCCTCTTCCTCTGCCTGAGCAAAAGAGCCGGGAAGCAACGCACCTGTAAGAAGCACTGCGGAGCATACTCCGGTGACAGTCTTCTTCAATACCGATCTGAATCTCTTCATTTCGTCCTCCTCATTTTCACTGCCCGAAGGCAGCCTCTGCAATAATTCCTATTGTATTTTGGCCCGGCTTTGATCACCGGATTGAGATAATCTTACAATAAGGTCGGGAGATAAAAAACCGCATATTTCGGACATTCTTACCTTGTTTTTTATAGATTTTTTAGTTTTTTTCAGCAAAATTCTCAAAGCCTTAAGATTTTCATTCTCCCAAAAAGAGGCTCCGGCTTTTGCTGCTTCAAAAAATCTCTGATTTTCAAAGGAGGGTGTAGAATTTTTCTGGTAACGTGATGACAAAAAAGCCGTCCCCCTGACGTGTGTCAACGGGGACGGTTCTTTTGTCATCTCATTCACTTTTTTCTGACCATGAAAAATGTTACCGCACCTGCCCCGATGACTGCGCCGGCTCCGGCCAGCACAACGATCACGATCAGCAGGATGCTCTTGACGTTTTCGGAGGAGGGATCGTTCTTCTCGGCTTCCGAGCCCTCAACGGGTTCCGAAACGGATTCTCCGGAAGGTTCAGCACCTCATAGGCTTCGGCCATCAGGCGGTCATTGTTCTCCTTTTCCTCTTCCAGCAGTTTTTCATGTTCTTCACGCATCTCCGTGGGTGTCGGGTAGAACGGGATATCAGCATATAATCCTGCCGAATAAAGACTGCAGAAAGTGTGAGCACGATCGCCGGGCATACCGCAAGATACTTATTCAGTTTTTTCAATTCAAAGTTACCTTTTCCGCCCATTTCATGCTCCTTTTCGTTGCTGCATTTTCTGAATACAGCGATTATTAAGGGTTTTCTTATTCCGCTGTATTTCATTCAATTCTACCCCCGACAAAGGCTCTTCATTACAGCGATAATTCAGTATCTTCTTATTCCGCTGTATTTCATTCAATTCTACCCCTGACAACGGCTCTACATTACAGCGATAATCAAGTATCTTCTTATTCCGCTGTATTTTTTCAATTTCTCCTCTGATAATGGTCCACAATTACAGCGATTTCAATCATATTCTATATTCCGCTGTATTCAACCAAAACAATGATTTCCGCTTCGAAGTTTCCCGTCCGGAAGCCTTTATGGAAAGGGAAGTTCTTTCAGAAAACCATCCTCAAACCTTCTCCAGGATAAATGCCTCTGCGGAGAAGTCGCAGATGGCATCGCCGAAGCTTTTCAGTTCGCGGTAGCCGGACAGGTCAATGCCGTTGTCCTCGGCAAAGTCTGCAAGGCGTTTGGAATCCGCAAAGCGGTGGTATACGCAAAGGGTGAGGTTTCCGAGGGTGCGGAGCACCAGCTGGCCGCCGGTGGGGGCGTTGTAACTGACCGTATCGGCGATGATGGCTGTGGTGGTGCCGTCCTTGATGATGGGAGCCGCCTCACGGTAGAAGGCGATGGACTGATCCAGAAGCTCGTTCTGGCGATCGTTTAAGTCATAGATATCGCCGCTGAGACCCATTCGTCCAAGCATGGTCGCACACAGGGAATAGCAGATCCGCTCCTCGGTGTCTGCCGCCCGGAGCACTGCCCAGATCTGGCTCTGCTCGGGCCGGATCACACGATGCAGATTTCCTGCGATCAGCGGAAGGGACACGATCTCATGGGCATCCGAGAAGCTGGCCTGAGAGGAAAGCTCCATAAAGGAGGGTTCCAGACGATGACCGCCGCTGGAGCAGTTCTCGATCACCAGATCCGGGATCTCTTCTCTCATTCTCTTGTAGAACTTCTGGGTTGCCAGAACCTTTCTGCGCAGGTTCTCTCCCGGGCTCTCCGGGCCGTCACAGCCCATGCCCAGGGTATCATTGTAGTCCACCTTGATGTAACCGAAGCCGTCATTTTTCAGGCGGTCGATGACATTTTCCTTTAAATAGTCTTCGACAAAGGGATCCTCCATGTCCCAGAAACGGGCGCCGCCTATAGTCAGGGGAACACCGTCCTTCTTCACCAGGTGGGTGGGATCCTGAAAGGCCTCCGCCTTGTAGCCGATGGTCTCAAACTCGAACCAGATACCGGGGATCATGCCTTTGCTGCGAACGTGGTCCGCCAGTTCCTTAAGGCCTCCGGGGAAACGCTCCCGGTTGATGCTCCAGTCGCCGCGATACTCCCACCAGTAGCCGCAGTGGGAATACCAGCCGGAATCCATCACCAGAAACTGGATGCCGCGGCCTTCCAGCCGGTCCGCCAGCTTCTTCAGGTTGTCGATGGTGGGATTCCCCCAGGTTGCACAGTACTCGTTAAAGGTGATGCCCATGTGGTCGTCCACCGGGCTGATGTCCGGATGCTGAGCCTTCACCAGCTTATCGCAGACCTCCTCCAAAGACCGGCCTCTCGCAAAGACGGCCTTGGGCGCCTCAAAGCTTTCTCCCGGGGAAATGGTCTTGCTCCACTGCCCAAAATCACGGTCGGCAATGCCTCCGGCAAGGGTCACGGTGTCATCGTGGCGCACCAGCACCTCGATCTGCCAGGAAGCAGGGGAATAGAGCTGCACTCCAAAGAACTCTCCGCTCTCGCTGTCCTCCACTGCCACAAAAGGAAAATACTTCCGAACCGGCATGGATCCCACGTTTCCGAACTTTTCAACGCGGTAGGCCATGTGGTTCCAGGAGTGCTCCATGTTCATTTCCATAAGGTCATCTGTCTTCACTCTGCCCTCTGCACTCCAGAAGGAAAGGATCCGGTGGATCCGGCGGGCCTTGATCCCGGGAAGCAGGAAGGACGTCATCATTTCCAGCGTCACAGACTCTCCGGAACCATTTTCAAACACGGTCTGCACCTCATAGGCATCACTGTAGGGACTCTTCTTTGTAGTGGAAGTCAGCACCAGGCCGTCTTCGGACCTGAGGGTATAGATCGCCCGCTCCGGCTCTGCATTTACGTTCTCCGGCTCATCCTTTGTACTCTCATCCTCTGCAAACCTCCGCATGGTCGTACTGCCCAGCATGGTCAGGCCGCAGGAATAAAAGCCTGCATATTCATCTCCGATGATCTTGATCTCAGCTTTACTTTTCATGATTTTTCTCCTTGGGAGATGACAAAAGAACCGTCCCCCTGTCATCTTGTCATCTTATTTCATAAACTTCAGTTCTTCATCCGGCCTTGATTCCGTTTCCACCCACGCAGGGAAGAAGCCGCTTGCAAGGGCGGTCTTCCAGGAGGCGTAGTTGGAAAGGCTGGTACCGTAGTAGGGAATTGCTCCTCTTCGGAAGGTTTCATCCCGAAGGAGGGTTACCAGGATCCGCGCCAGGCCTCTGCCTCTGTAGGCGGGCAGGACGTCAATGCCGATCTGCCACAGATCCGGGGTATCCGCAGAGCAACCGGCCATTCCCATGATCTTATCGCCGTCTAAGGCAACCACTGCCAGCATGTCGGGGCGGTCCGGACGGAACCGGTCACAGAGGGCGTTGGAGAATTCTTCCTTCCCGTAGAACTCCATCAGATCCTGCTGTTCCAGGAAACGGATCTTAAGCTCTTCCAAACCGTCTGCGCCGATGAGCTCTGCCTTCGGCAGGAACATATGGTGGGTCAGGGACATTTTATAACCGTGCTTTCTGAGTTCGCATTCCAGTTCATAAAAATTGTGCTGTTCAAAGAGCCAAAATCCTTTTTTATCCCGGGTCCACTCATTAAGCCAGGGATGGATGGCCTCATCCGCGGAGATCACAGTACCTCTGCCGAAGGTTGCCATCTGCAGGAAGAAGGTCTTGTCGGAGAACATTCTCCTCTTCTCGTGCAGAACGGGAAGTGTAATGGTATTTTCATCCTTTGAAAAATCCGAAGGATCGCAGTTAAACTCCCATGAGAGCTGCTCCGCAAACCTCTGCCGGATCTCTTCTTTTGTGAACATATAAACCTCCAAGGTACTATCTGTCGAAAGCCAGAACATAAAAAGCGGCTTCGAGTCTATTTTTCTAAGATAACAATTGTTTCATATCTTTTGATGACTGGAGAACTGTTCCGTTTCGGTGTCCTCTTCATCCTACTCATCTTACCACATTTCCCGAAGAAACACACGCTAATTTTTTACGCTTGTGGAGTAATTTATTATATGCTATGATTAAAATGATGTGTTGTCGGTTGAGGGAAACCTCATTTGTGATAGTGTTCCGGATCACAGGTCCGGAAAAAGCGTTGCAGGAGATGCCTGCAACAGAAAAGGAGACTATGTATGAAACGATGTTTATTGACCCTGTTATTCATGTTATTTATGCTGCCGGCTCTGTTCGTCAAAGCGGCGGCAGATTCACCGGAAACCGTTCCGAATGATCCGGACAGTTATTTCATCCACTCGGATGATGAATACGGCTTTTATCTGGATGATGCTTCCACCTGCCATGTGTTCCAAATAGAGCTTTTTAAAACCTCCAGGATTCGCTTTACGGGAACGGGGGATTCCGTGACCCGCTACAATATCGCGATCTACGGAAGTGACAAAAAGAGGATCCAGGAGCAGGGGATCCACGGTGACAACAAAACCGTCTACTTCTTCCTTGAGCCCGGACAGTACTACGCTGCATTTCTCCCTGCAGGAGAATTCGGATCCTGTTCCTTCTACTATCTGGAAGTTCCCACCTACGATTCCTTCGAGGAAACGAAGAGCAAAAACGACAATACCTACCAGAAGGCAAACTACGCCAATCTGAACAAGATGATCTACGGTACCATCGCCGCCGATGAATCCAAGACGGAGATCCACGGCCTTGAGGACGTTTCCGCAAGATGTGACTGCTACAAGTTCACGATCCCTTACACGAATCCTGCCGTTCGTCTGGACTTCTATTCGTCCATGTACCGGGTAAATATCATAGTCAAAAGTAAAACGGACCCCACCGGGGATGTACTGAAGAATTATACTTCCACCTCCGTCAACGGTTACGGCTACACGACTCATTCCGATTTCGGGCCGATGATCCTGACTCCGGGAGAATATTATCTGTACATCTTCTCGGATTACTATCTGGGACAATACAACTTCCGACTGGAATATGATCTCGAAGCAAACAAAAACCTCGGAACCGTCTATACCACGGTAGGTCAGCAGGCCTCCGTCTCCGGTCTTCCGACCGGTCCTGCCACCTTCGAATATGGCGATCAGGGACTTTGCAAGATAACAAGCGCCAAGCTTCAGGGACTGAAAGCAGGCTCCACAAATGTGATCGGTTACTTTAACAACAGTAACAAAGATGTGGTGGCTTTCAAAGCGGTTGTGGAATTCAAGGATGTGATCCACGGCTCCGATCACGGCAAGAACCCTTACTACTATGACGCCGTTTACTGGGCAGCGGACCGGGGCATTACCGCAGGTGTGAAGAACAATTCCACCAATCTTTATGAGAACTTTGATCCTCAGGGAAAATGTACCCGTGCTCAGATGATCGCCTTCATGTGGCGAATGGCCGGTGCTCCTCACTCCTATTTCCCCGTAAAGTTTGAGGACGTTAAGGAAACAGACTATTACTACACGGCAGTTGCCTGGGGACTTGAGAACGGGATCATCGGAGGATATCCGGACGGAACCTTTAAGCCTCTGAACGTCTGCACCAGAGCGCAGGCAGTATCCTTCCTGT
>JAGACB010000158.1 GCA_017614345.1 Lachnospiraceae bacterium | reverse complement strand
ACCGATCACATTCTTTGTATAAGAGACTATGGGCGGCAGGAAAATAAACTCCTCAATCTCATATACTCCGTAGCAAAGAGTGATATCCGCCCGGGTGAGATTTGTGATGCTCAGGTCCCTGCACCGTGTTCCATAGCCCAGGCTCTCCGCTACACGTGCAACAGTTTTGCTATGAAAATACCCGGCCCGTTCCAGATTCAGTGCGTCTCTTAAGGAAGGCTCCAGACGGCCCATGAAACGCAGGACAAAATATCGCCTTGACGGATCCGTAAGGCTTTTTTGCATCAGAGCATGAACGGCACGGGCATTTCCCTCAAAGGATCTGTCCCTCTGATAGCGGTAGCGGATCGAGATCCCGGTGGCCTGATTACCCATGGACCGGTTTCCGTCCATACGCCCGTCTGCAGCAAGTCCGATAACCGACTCTGCATTCCGGCCCGTCTTCACGCCTTTGACCGGCTTTGTACCGCCGTTTGCCCCGGAATCTCTGCTCACCTGCGTATCGTTGTCTCTTATCCACTCCGTGATCAGATACGCAGTCAGTGAAACTCCTGCTTTCCGGGAACGCAGAAGGAGCTCCTCCAGCTCCGCTTTCTCATAACGTTTCTTCAGGGTCAGGGTCCTCCTTTCCTTCCAGAACCGGTCATAAGCAGCATCCAGATCCTCAAAGGAAAATGAGCGCTTCTCCGAACGCCATTTTCGGTTCCAGAGCCCGGTCACCGCCCGGTAAAAAAGGGGAAGCTTCGGGGTTCCCGGAAGTTCCTCAAGCGTCAGCGTCCGAAAGGGAACCGGGTCACAGTGTTCCCCTGCCAGACACCGCATAAATGTTTCCGTAAAATACAGCAGTGATTTTCCGTCTCCACCCAGGTGGTGCATCAGAAAGACAAGGCCGTCAGGAGTATCAAAGCCCCGGAGATATTCTCCTTCCTCGATCCGGAAGCGCTTCCGCTCATTTAGAAAGACCAGTTCTTCCAAAGAGCCTGAAGTCTTTTCAAAGTGGTTTTGCGGGGAATCATTTTCCACGTAAAAGGCTTCTCCGGAAGGCTCAATGACCACCTTGCTGCTTAAGACTTCGTGAAGGGCACAGGCCGCATAAAATGCAGTCTCCAGTTTCTCAAAAGGAACCTCCGCCTTCAGTTTCACGCACAGGGTGATCATCATATTCACATCGAAAAGATCCACCCTCTCGGTTTCAATCCTGTATTTCATGTTGCCAGTCGAACCCTTTACACATATTTTCGAACCGAACGGCTCCACTGCCGCATCACGATCCTTGTCGGCATGACCTTCGAATAAAAGCTGAAATATTTTGCAAAAAAGCCGGGAAGCGATAGGGCCCTGCCCCCTGCGCTGTCCTTCAAAGCCACGGTCACGACCTGCTCCGGACTGATCATCCCGGGATAACGGATCTCTTTTCCGTCCTTCTTGCGCGGAAGCATTCCGGTATCCACCCAGCCGGGGCAGACGGCAGTGACCGTGATCTTACGGGGCTTCAGTTCTTCTCCCAGGGCCCGGGAGAAGTTCGTGAGAAATACCTTGCTTGCGCTGTACATGGTCAGATAAGGATTCGGCTGAAACGAAGAGGCCGAGGAAATATTCAGGATCCTTGCACCCTCCTTCATATAGGGCAGCACCCTTCGGGTAAGGACTGCGGGAGCCGTGCAATTAATGGCGCAAAGCTCTGCAACCCGCTCTTCCTCCATCTCTTCAAACAGACCCATATACGCGGTTCCCGCATTATTGACCAGGATCCGCACCTCCGGCCTCTTTTGATCAAGAAGTTCTCCGATCCGGGAACATTTTCCCGAAGAAAGATCCTCTTCCACCGGAACCACCTTACTGCAACTCTTTCGAAGGCTTTCCAGTTTCTCTGCATTTCTTCCCACCGCCCAGATCTCGTCGATCTCCTCCGACAGTGCGATCTCCTCCACAAATTTTCTCCCGAGGCCTCCGGTGGCACCGGTCACAATGGCGATCACTGCCATATCACACCTCCAGCAGGCGGCATAAGGTAGCCGCATCCAACTCCATGTAATCCCTGATATACAGTTTCTTCAATGCATAAAGATAGACGGTCCCCCAGTACAGATCCGCAAGGAACAAAGGATCTCCCTTCACCACGCAGCCTTCCTTCTGCCCCTTTTTGATGATCTCCGCCAGGACCTGATACATATCGCTCCGGTACAGACCGTTCTCCTGCTCCAGCAACAGCTGGGTGTAAAGAGTGATCTTCACAGCGTAGTCTTCCTCCTGAAGACGCTTTACAACTTCTTCGGAGATCTTTTCGATCTTCGTCTTCGCAGAGATCGGCAGTTTGGATAATGTCCGGATGCGCTTCACCTCATCACGATTGTCCGCATTGCTCCGGATCTCCTCAAACAGCTCCTCCTTGGATCTGAAATACAGATAAATGGTTCCCTGCCCGATCCCGATGTGTTTCGCCAGGTCACTGATCTTGGTATCTCCGAACCCGTTCTTCGCAAAATAGAGGGAAGACATCTTCAGGATCCGGCTCCGCATCTCATCACGCATCTGCTTGCATTGTTCTTCTGTTTTCGGCATAAGGGCTTTCCTTTCTCCAATCCGTGGCTTCTGTTTTTTGACTGACGGAATATTCATTCATAAACAAAATATCACGGGAACGCGGTTCTGTCAACTGTATTTTTTCGAGACATTCGCAACAAGAGTTCTTTGGCTCGTTATCTGCTTCATTTCCCGCCACACGCTCCACGATGATGAAATTCCGCGAAAAAAGAGACAGGCCTCCGCCTGTCTCTCAAGATTTTTTTAATCCGTAAACTTTAAAATATCCTCCGGCTTTTCCGCAATGTAGTCCGCACCTGCAGCCCGGAGTTCTTCAAGGCTTCCGTAGCCGAAGAGGACTCCCAGGGAGGCAAGACCATTTGCCTTGGCACCGAAGATGTCGTGCTCCCGGTCTCCCACCATGAGGACAGAGGCTTTGTCCTGTACGTTGCAGGAGGCCAGCGCATAGCTGATCACATCCTCCTTCCTGGTCCGGGACTTGTCCATGGTTGCTCCGGCAACCAGGTCAAAGTATTCACAGAGGCCGAAGTGCTGCAGGATCTTCACCGCAAACTCCTCCGGCTTCGAGGTTGCCACCATCAGCACATGTCCGCTGTCACGAAGCTGTTTTAATACCTCCGGGATCCCGTCATACACTTCGTTTTCGAAGAGACCCTTCTCCCGGAAATATTCCCGGTAGTACTCCACCGCCTGAAGACTTTGCTCCGGTGTGAATCCGAAGAACTTTTCAAAGGAATCATGAAGGGGCGGGCCGATAAAGGGATAGAGCTGTGTCCGATCCTCCACCTCGATCTGAAACTTCTTCAATGCGTGCATCACCGAATTGGTGATCCCCAGCCCCGGATCCGTCAGGGTTCCGTCCAGGTCAAACAGTACATAGCGATACATAGAGATACTCCTCCGTCACAGAATGTAGATCCCCTCCATGAACTCCTTTTCCACTGCCTTATATTTCTCCTCGGAAAATGCCTTTGTCTCTCTGAGCTTCTTCAGATAAGCATCTCGCACTTCCTCGGCCTTCTTCCGGTCTCCGCCCCGAACATAAGCGGACATTTTGCTGAAGTTCATTT
>JAGACB010000157.1 GCA_017614345.1 Lachnospiraceae bacterium | reverse complement strand
ATCATTGCCATCCTGGGTATGGAGGAGCTTTCGGATGAAGATAAGGCCACGGTTTACCGGGCCAGAAAGATCCAGAGATTCTTATCCCAGCCCTTCCACGTGGCAGAGAACTTCACCGGTGTTCCCGGTCAGTATGTTCCCTTATCCGAGACCATCCGCGGTTTCTCCATGATCTTATCCGGGGAAATGGATGAGTATCCGGAGTTTGCATTCTTCAATGTAGGCCGCATCGAGGATGTGGTGGAGAAGGCAAAGAGCGAGGGCTGACAAGTCAGATCAGGTGAACTTGACAGATCAGGTGAACTGACAGAACAGATTAAGGAGGAAGGATATGGCTAAGACATTTCCCTTGAGGATCATCGCCATCAACCGCGTCTTTTATGACGGCGATGCCATACAGCTGGTGTTCCCGGCTTCCGACGGTCTTCGCGGGATCATGGCGGATCATGTCCGTTCCTATATGTCTGTCCGTGTAGGGGAGATCAGGATCCAGAAGCCCGACGGCACCTGGATGGAAGCAGTCACCGGAAGAGGTTATGTGCAGGTGGCTCACCACAAGGTAGCCATGGTTGTGGATTCCGTGGAGCTTCCCGAAGAGATCGATATCCAGAGAGCCATGGCCGCCAAGGAGCGTGCCGAGGAACAGCTCAGAGACAAGCAGTCTCTGATGGAATATCAGATCTCCAAAGCCAATCTGTCCCGGGCCATGGCCAGACTTTCCAGCGCATCCAAACGAAACCGAGAGATCTGATCCGTTTGATCAACCGGGCATATATAAAGCCCTGCAACAAAAAAGGAGGTCCCTTTCTTGGCAGAAAGCAGAACCTATCACGAAGAATCGGACGAGAAGAATATCCTGAAGCTTAGGCAGCTCAGAAAACAACTGCCTGATTTTGCTTCGGACTTTTTCCGGGGGATCGAATCCAGAACCTCGGCCAGGACCCGGGTGGGATACGCCTATGACCTCATCACCTTCTTTCATTACCTGAAGGAGGAGACAAGGCTCTTAAAGGGAAGAGACTATGAGACCCTTCCCGTGACCTTCCTTGAGGAGATCACCATCTCCGACCTGGAAGACTACGTATCCTATTTAAGTCTTTATATCGACGAAAACGGCATCAAAAGGACCAACAAGCCGGCTGCCAAAAAACGCAAGCTTTCGGCCCTGAAATCCTTTTACCGTTACTACTATAAAAGGGAAATGATCTCGAAGAACCCCACGGATCTTCTGGACATGCCCAAGCTTGAGAAGAAAGCCATTGTCCGGATGGAGGCAAATGAAGTTGCCGACCTGATGGATCATGTGGAAACGGGAGAGCAGCTCTCAGATAAACAGCTGGCTTTCCATCAGAGAACCGTGACCCGGGACATGGCACTCATTGCCCTGATGCTGGGAACCGGCATTCGTGTTTCCGAATGTGTGGGGCTGAATCTGGACGATCTGAACATGGAAGAGACCGCTGCCAAGGTTTACCGGAAGGGCGGAAAGGAACAGATCGTCTACTTCGGAGATGAAGTCAAAGAGCTTCTGATCCCGTATCTTGCAGAGCGGGAGAAAAAGAAACCCGAAAAGGGACATGAGGACGCTTTGTTCCTGTCCCTCCAGAACCGCAGAATCTCGGTCCGGGCGGTGGAAAAGCTGGTGAAGAAATACACAAGGACCGTGACCACATTAAAAAAGATCACTCCCCATAAGCTGCGTTCCACCTTCGGCACAGCGCTCTATCAGGAGACGGGAGATATCTATCTGGTTGCCTCGGTACTGGGGCACTCCGATATCAATACCACCATGGCTCATTATGCAGACATGGAGGAGCAGCGCAGAAGAAGCGCAAGAAATATAGTAAAGATCAGAAAGGACGACTGATCAGGTCGTAAGAGGTAGGACAAATGGGAGGCTTTTTTGCTTCAGCGTTAAAAACGGATTGTGTGTTTGATCTGTTCTTCGGAACGGACTATCACAGCCATCTCGGAACAAGAAGAGGCGGTATGGTAGTTTACGGAGAGGAAGGCTTCAACCGTTCCATCCATAACATCGAGAATTCTCCGTTCCGTACCAAGTTTTCTTCCGATGTCAATGAAATGAAAGGTTATCTCGGGATCGGATCCATTTCCGATTACGAGCCTCAGCCCCTGATCGTTCGTTCTCATCACGGAACCTATGCCATCACAACCGTTGGTAAGATCAACAATCAGGCTGAGCTGGCAGATAAGATCATCGGCAAGAGCGGCACTCATTTCCTGGAAATGAGCGGCGGCAGCATTAATGCAACCGAGCTGGTAGCTGCCCTGATCAACCAGAAGGACAATATCATCGAAGGTATCAAGTATGCACAGGATTCCATTGACGGTTCCATGACCATGCTGCTTCTTACCCCTCAGGGCATTTACTGTGCCAGAGACAAGCTGGGAAGAACTCCCCTTGTGATCGGTAAGAAGGAAGAGGGTTACTGTGCCTCCTTCGAATCCTTTGCTTATTTAAACCTGGGTTATACGGATTATCGTGAACTGGGCCCCGGAGAGATCGTGATCATGACTCCCGAAGAGGTTCGGACCCTGGCTGCCCCCGGAACCAAGATGCGGATCTGCACCTTCCTCTGGGTATATTACGGATATCCTTCTTCCTGGTATGAAGGCATCTCCGTTGAGAGAATGCGTTACAACTGCGGCGCCAAGATGGCTCAGAGAGACAAGCTCACCAAGGAGCAGGTGGATATCGTGGCAGGTGTTCCGGACTCCGGAACCGCTCATGCAGTGGGTTATGCAAATGAATCCGGGATTCCTTTCTCCAGACCCTTCATCAAGTATACCCCTACCTGGCCCAGATCCTTTATGCCCACCATCCAGTCCAAGAGAAATCTCATCGCCAAGATGAAGCTGATCCCCGTTCACGAGCTCATTGACGGACAGAGAATGCTCCTCATTGACGACTCCATTGTCCGCGGTACACAGCTTCGTGAGACTACGGAATTCCTGTATAAGAGCGGTGCAAAGGAAGTTCATGTGCGCCCCGCATGTCCGCCTCTGATCTACGGCTGCAAGTACATCAACTTCTCCAGATCCAATTCCGAGATGGAGCTCATCACCCGTCAGGTCATCAGCGAGAAGGAGGGAGATGCTGTCACCAGAGAGATCCTGGATGACTATGCAAATCCGGATTCCGACCGTTATCATCAGATGCTGGAATCCATCCGTGAGAAACTGGATTTCACCTCCCTTCGCTTCAATCGTCTGGACGATATGATCGAAGCCGTAGGTATCCCGAGAGACCAGCTCTGCACCTATTGCTGGGACGGCAAGGAATGATGGGGATTCTTTGACAAAAGTCATTCTGATATGCTATACTGATGACAGTTTTTTGACCGACATCCAGGAGAGACAGACTATTTTCCTTAATTGATAAATCGGAGGTTTTAAATGAAAGAGATCATGCTCGGCAACAAGGCATTTGCCCGTGGTTTATACGAGGCCGGTGTTGCAGTTGCCAGTTCCTATCCCGGAACTCCCAGTACGGAAGTAACTGAGGAGGCCGCTAAATACGACGAGATCTATTGTGAGTGGGCACCCAACGAAAAGGTTGCCATGGAGGTTGCTTTCGGTGCTTCCTTAGGCGGAAAGAGAAGCTTCTGTGCCATGAAGCATGTAGGCCTTAATGTGGCTGCAGACCCCTTATTCACCGTTTCCTATACCGGTGTGAATGCCGGAATGGTGATCTGTGTGGCAGACGATCCCAGCATGCATTCTTCACAGAATGAGCAGGATTCCAGACACTATGCCATTGCTGCAAAGATCCCCATGCTTGAGCCCTCGGATTCCGCTGAGGCACTGGCATTTGCCAAGAGAGCTTACGAGATCTCCGAGGAGTTTGATACTCCCGTGATCATGAAGATGTGCACCAGAGTGGCTCATTCTCAGAGTCTTGTGGAGACCTCCGAGCGGATCACACCTCCTGCACGTCCCTATGAAAAGAACATCGCAAAATATGTTATGATGCCCGGTAATGCGAAGAAGCGTCATCCCTTCGTGGAAGAGCGTACCCGCAGACTGATCGACTTTGCCGAGACCACTGATCTGAACCGTATCGAGTGGGGCGATAAGAAGATCGGTATCATTACCTCCAGCACCAGCTATCAGTATGCAAAAGAAGTATTCGGAGAGGAAGCATCCATCTTAAAGCTTGGTATGATCTTCCCCATGCCCGAGAAGCTGATCCTTGATTTTGCCGCTCAGGTGGAAGAACTCTACGTGATCGAAGAGCTGGATCCCATCATTGAGACTCACTGCAAGAACCTGGGGCTTTCCGTACACGGTAAGGATCTGTTCCCCATTGTAGGTGAGTTCTCTCAGAGCCTCATTGCCAAGCTCATGGGCCGCAAGGCAAACCCGAGCTGCAGCGAGATCGAAGGCCGTCCCGTAAGACCTCCCGTAATGTGTGCAGGCTGCCCTCACAGAGGCATGTTCTACACCCTTTCCAAGAATAAGTGCACCGTTTTAGGTGATATCGGCTGCTATACCCTGGGTGCGGTAGCACCTCTTTCCTCCATCGAGATGACCCTCTGCATGGGTGCATCCATCAGCTCCATCCACGGCTTTAACAAGGCTCAGGGTGCGGAGTCCGAAGGAAAGACCGTGGCAGTCATCGGCGATTCCACCTTCATGCATTCCGGTATGACAGGTCTTGCTAATATTGCTTACAACCAAAGCAATTCCACCGTCATTATCCTGGATAACTCCATCACGGGTATGACCGGTCATCAGCAGAATCCCACCACAGGATATAACATCAAGGGAGATCCTGCAGGAAAGATCGATCTGGAGGCTCTTTGCCGTGCAATGGGCTTTGAGCGTGTGAGAGTCGTTGATCCCTACAACCTGGCAGAGTGCGATCAGGCCATCAAGGAAGAGCTGGCAGCTCCGGTTCCTTCCGTGATCATCAGCAGACGTCCCTGTGCACTCCTTAAATATGTAAAGCACAACAAGCCTCTGGTCTGCAATACGGACAAATGTGTGGGCTGCAAGATGTGCATGAAGATCGGATGTCCTGCCATCAGTATCCGTGACGGAAAGGCTCACATTGATGAGACTCTCTGCGTAGGCTGCGGAGTCTGCCAGCAGATGTGCCGCCTGGATGCTCTTGAGGCACCGGAAGGAGGAGTAGCATTATGACAACCAATGTAATGATCGTAGGCGTCGGCGGACAGGGCTCCCTTCTGGCCAGCAAGCTTCTGGGCCAGGTAGCCGTAAGTCAGGGCTATGACGTAAAAGTATCCGAAGTACACGGAATGAGCCAAAGAGGCGGTTCCGTAGTAACCTATGTCCGTTTCGGTGATCGGGTGAATTCTCCCGTCATTGATCAGGGCGAAGCAGACTATATCATTTCCTTTGAGCTTCTGGAAGCAGCAAGATACATGAGTATGCTGAAGCCGGAGGGCAGAGTCATCGTAAACGATCAGAGGATCGATCCCATGCCTGTCATCACAGGTGCCATGGATTATCCGGAGGATCTCATTGCAAAGATGGCCGCTGCCGGTGCTCAGGTAGATGCCCTCAATTGTCTGGAACTGGCAGAGAAGGCAGGCTCCTCCAAGGCCGTTAACATGGTCCTGATGGGACGCTTCTCCAAGTATTTCAATCTGCCGGAAGAGGTATGGCTTTCTGCTATGGAAGCAGTTGTTCCGAAGAAGTTTATCGAGATGAACAAGATCGCATTTGATCTCGGAAAGAACGCTTAAAGAAACTTGGATCCGTATGAAAATGATCTTAAGCCGAATCGTTTTCATTTAGACAAAATATTATGACATCATAAAGGAGACAACATCAAATGGAAAGGTTTTTTCATCCCGAAATTGAATGCGCATCCCGTGAGGAGATGACTGCGATCCAAAATGAAAAACTGCTTTCTCAGGTAAAACATGTCTGGGAAAATGTTCCTTACTATCGTAAGAAAATGGAAGAGAAGGGCGTTACGCCGGATGACATCAAGTCCATCGACGACATGTATAAGCTTCCTTTTCTTTCCAAGGCGGATCTTCGTGAAGCATATCCTTACGGACTCTTAGGAGCACCGTTAAAGGATTGTGTGCGGATCCATTCCACCTCCGGTACCACAGGAAAGCGTGTGGTAGCGTTCTATACTCAGGATGATATCGATCTTTGGGAGGATTGCTGTGCACGTGCACTGACTGCTGCAGGTGCCACAGAAGAGGATGTATGCCAGGTATCCTACGGATTCGGTCTTTTTACCGGTGGTGCCGGCTTAAACGGCGGATCTCATAAGGTGGGCTGCCTTACGATCCCCATGTCTTCCGGAAATACGGAGCGTCAGATCATGTTCCTTCGTGACCTTTCCGCTACCATCATCTGCTGTACTCCTTCCTACGCAGCATATCTGGGAGAATCCATGAAAGAAATGGGTCTCACTCCGGATCAGATCCCGTTAAAGGCAGGAATCTTCGGAGCAGAAGCCTGGAGTGAGGAGATGCGTCACAGCATCGAAGAGACTCTCGGCATCAAGGCATATGATATTTACGGACTGACAGAGCTTTCCGGCCCCGGAGTATCCTTCGAGTGCAGCGAGCAGACCGGAATGCACATTAATGAGGACCACTTCCTTGCGGAGATCATCGATCCCGATACCGGAGAGGTTCTTCCCGAGGGAACCGAGGGTGAACTGGTATTCACCTCTCTGGATAAGAAGGCATTTCCCCTTCTCCGTTACCGGACCAAGGATATCTGCGTTCTGTCCCGTAAGAAGTGCTCCTGCGGACGTACATTGATCAAGATGGCCAAGCCCAGAGGCAGAAGCGATGATATGCTCATCATCCGCGGTGTCAATGTATTCCCGTCCCAGATCGAGACCGTGCTTCTTAACAACGGTTATCAGGCAAATTATCAGATCATCATCGATCGTATCAATAACACCGATACCCTTGACGTTCAGGTAGAGATGACTCCTGAGATGTTCACGGATGATATCGGTGAGATCACAGCCCGTCAGAAGGCTCTTGTGGACGGTCTGAAGTCCATGCTGGGTCTGAAGGCAAAGGTTACCCTGGTTGCTCCGAAGAGCATCACCAGAAGCGAAGGCAAGGCTGTCCGCGTTATTGACAGAAGAAAGATCTGATCCAGATGCTTTAAGCAGCTTGAACAATCAGAAAATTAAAGGAGGGTTATGCAATGAGTGTGAAACAGATTTCAATCTTTGTAGAAAACAAACCGGGGAAAATGTTTGAGATGACCGAGATCCTTGCGGCATCCAAGATCAATCTCCGCGGCCTGTCCTTAGCTGAGACAGAGGGCTTCGGAATTGTCCGGATCCTGGTGGATGATGTTTACAAGGCAACCACTCTTTTGAAGGATTCCGGCTATGTCAACAAGATCAGCAAGGTGGTTCTGGTACCGCTGCCCGAAGACAAGCCCGGTGCTCTCAGTGAAGTGCTGGGGATCCTCAATGAGGAGAAGATCAACATCAACTATATGTATGCCGTTAACGGAGATGACAACATGACCTATATGGTCCTGAAGGTCAATGATTCCAACGCAGCGGAGCTTGCTCTTGAAGCACGCGGGATCCATCCCGGAGATCAGGAAGTCCTGACTCAGGTTTGATCACTATGAACGAATTACTGAAAGCGTGGGGAAGACCTCCGTGTATCCTCACAGTCGATGACGATATCTACATCAACGATCTGGTCAAGGAAGTGCTGGAACGGGAAGGCTGTGTGGTAAAGCAGGCCTGGTCCGGAACGGAGGCACTTCTGAGAATCGATTCCCTGCAGCCTGAGGGACCGGATATGATCCTTCTGGATCTGAATCTCCCGGGGCTTTCCGGAGAAGAGCTTCTGCCGAGGATCAAGGACATTCCCGTGATCGTGGTCAGTGCCAAGGCGGATGTGACCGGTAAAGTGGATCTCTTAATGGGAGGGGCCGTGGACTATATCACCAAGCCCTTTGATACCCAGGAACTCATTGCCCGGATCTTTGTACAGCTGAGACGGTTAAATGTATCCGGCGAAAGCGGAAAGGATCTGATGACCTACCGCTCCTTAAAGCTTGATCCCGACACCCATCTGGTAACAGTGGACGGGAAGGAAGTCAAGCTGACCCGGACCGAATATGCCATCCTGAAGATCCTGATCAAACGTCCCGAACAGGTGGTAGCCAAGCTGACGCTGTTGGATGAGATCAGTAATGATACTCCGGACTGCACCGAGGATTCCCTGAAGATCCATGTGCACAATCTCCGGAAAAAGCTGGACCGGGTCACAGAGACCGAGTACATCCATGCCGTATGGGGCATCGGCTTCATGCTTTCCAATCAAAAACCTGGAGCAAAATAACAAGTAAATAATCCTTTCCCGACTACCGGGGTCCGCGGATATACATCCGGCAGAGATCCATTTGTGTGGAGTCGGGAAGGGATTTTTTTATTTTTTACCGATTCTTAACCAACCTCTTAACCGTTTTCTTAACTGTTTCATGATATCCTTTCATCAAGAAAGAGAAATGAAAGGACGGATGTCACATGGAATATGTATTTAAAACCGACGGACTGAATAAGACCTACGGCAGCTTTCAGGCACTGAACAACCTGAAAATGGCGGTTCCGAAGGGATCTATTTACGGCTTTGTAGGAAAGAACGGAGCAGGAAAAACAACCCTCATGCGGATCCTTTGCGGGCTGCAGATGCCCACCACAGGGGATTTTGAATTATACGGAGTAAAGGGAAGATCTTCGAAGATCCATGAGGCCAGACGCCGGATCGGAAGTGTAGTGGAAACTCCCGCACTTTACACGGATATGACGGCAGAGGACAACTTAAAACTTCAGTGTCAGATCCTGGGTCTTCCGGATTATAAATCCATCCCGGAGCTTCTATCCTTAGTGGGCCTGGAGAATACCGGAAAAAAGAAGGTGAAAAACTTCTCCCTGGGTATGAGACAGAGACTGGGCATTGCCGTTGCGCTCTGCGGAGAGCCGGATCTTCTGGTTCTGGATGAGCCCATCAACGGTCTGGATCCTCAGGGTATCGTGGAGATCCGTGAGCTCATCATGAAGCTGAACGCAGAGCGGAAGATCACAGTGATCATATCCAGTCATATCCTTGATGAGCTGGCAAAGCTGGCCACCTATTACGGTTTCATCGATAAGGGACACATTGTAAAGGAAATGAGTGCAGATGAACTGGAAGGTGCTTTCCGGAAATCCATCCGGATCCGTGTGGATCATATGGAAGGCCTCACAAAGACCCTGGAAAGCAGAGGTCTGGAGTACAAGGTGATCTCCGAGACCGAATGTGATATCTATGCCATGCCTATGATCACAGATCTGGCGCTGGCTCTTTTAGAAGAAAAATGCAATATTATCTCGGTCACCGAGAAGGATGAAAGCCTGGAAGGCTTCTATCTGTCACTGGTTGGAGGTGGAGAGTCATGATCAAACTGTTTCAGTCATATATATTCCGTGTTGCAAAATGGCCTGTATTCTGGATCTTAATGGCTGTGGGAATGGCAGGCGGCCTGATCGCCGGGATCTTTACCCCAAAATACGCAGGATTGTTGTTATCCCTTCCTTTCATGCTGTCAGGGATCCTGTTCCCCCATTACGTGGGACTGTTCATTGCCCTGTTCAACTATCCGCAGTTCACAGGCGGTACCATCAGAAACCAGATCGGAGTCGGTCACAAGCGCAGCAGCATTCTGTTTACAGACTGGTTCTCATCAAATCTCATTTCCCTGGGATTATATCTCTCCTTCACCGGAGCATTATACCTTTCCGCAGCTATAGTGGGCGGACTTACCGATGTCAGTGGAAAAGCGGTTTTCTGGGCTGTTCTGATCAGTTCTCTGCAGATCATATTCTATACCACCTCAGCCCTGTTGTACTGTGTGGTCCTGAAGGGGATCTTAAGCTTTCTGGCAGTTTATTTCATCAATCAGATCATTGCCTGTGCAGGCTTTCTGATCAGTTTGAAGAAGGCATCCTGGGGCTTCTGGACCCAGCTTCTTCCTTCTGCCTCCGTCATGGATATGAATGTATATGAGCCGGTTGAGAAGGGCTGGATCATCGCTCTGGTCAGCTTAGCTCTGGTGGTTGTTGTCTATATGATTTCTCAGATATACTTTAAGAAGGCGGATCTGAAGTGATCGAAGCAAAGATACAGGCACGGTTTTACGAAAATGGAAGCATTTATGAAGTCTCATCTGATATAATTCATTGATGTAATCAGGCAAAAAAACTGATATAATAAAGGCGATCGACCGGAAAACAGGTGGATCAAATACACAGATAACGATCTGACCGAAATCACAGGAGAACTTCTTTATGGAATATCTCTGGATCGCAGCCATCATATTACTGGTGATCCTGATCCTGGTGGAATGCATCCGGATCCTGCTGTTTAAGAAATCCGTGCGAAGGATCGCGGATGACTTTCAGAAACGGCTTCACACGGACACCAATACCAAGATCGATGTGCCTGCTAAAGACAAGGATCTGGTCTACCTGATCACCGGGCTCAATGAAGGACTGGGAGATCTGCGGAAGGAACACCTGAATTATTATCAGGGAGACCGGGAGCTGAAGAATGCGGTGACCAACATTTCCCATGACCTCAGAACCCCTCTGACCGCCATTGTGGGCTATCTGGATCTGATGGAGACTACGGAGGATCCGGAAAAGCAGAAAATGTACCTAAAGATCCTGCGGGAGCGGACGGATATGATGCGTCAGCTTACCGAGGAACTCTTCAAATACAGTGTCATCGTATCCGACGAGGATCCGGAACTGGAAAATGTTTATGTAAACCGGATCCTGGAGGAAGCCATTTCCGCCTACTATGTAAACCTGGCGGAAAAAGGCATTGAGCCCGATATTCAAATGACCGGTAAGCGGATCGAGCGCCTGGGAAATGACCGGGCCCTTGCCCGGGTGTTCTCAAATCTGCTGCAGAACGTGATCCGCTACAGTGACGGAGATCTTCGGATCGTGCTGGAGGATTCCGGAGAGATCACATTTTCCAATACAGCAAAAAAGCTGTCCACCGTAGAAGTGGAGCAGCTCTTTGATCGTTTTTATACCGTTGAAGTGGGGCGTGGCTCCACAGGGCTTGGACTTTCCATTGCCCGGACGTTAGTGGAGCGGATGGGTGGCTCTATTACGGCGGATTTCGCCCCGGAAACCAGTCGTCTGACCATGAGGATCATTTTACTTCCTGCAAAGGATCATTAACCTCTGAGGGCGTTAAACAAAGCCTCACACAGTTCCGGCTTGTTCATGGCGTAGACATGGATCCCGTCAACGCCCCGTTCCTTCAGATCCAGGGCCTGGCGTACGGCAAAGTCCACGCCGGCCTTTTTCATTTCCTCCGGCTGATCGCCGAAGCGGTCAATGAGATCCAAAAGCTCTTTTGCCACATGAGTACCGCTTAAGGTAACGGTACGGCCCAGCTGATTCGCAGAGGTGATGGGCATGATACCGGCATGAACCGGAAGAGTGATGCCCTTTGCACGGGCCGCATCCAGGAAGGAATAGAAGCGGTCATTTTCAAAGAAAAGCTGGCTGATCAGCATATCACAGCCGGCCTGCTGCTTGGTCAGAAGTGCCTCCAGATCTGCCTCAAAGCTCTTTGCTTCGGGATGGCACTCGGGATAACATCCGCCTGCAATGGTAAGAGAGGACTGAAATACCGACTGCTCCTCCTCACGCAGAAAACGGATCATATCGGATGCATGCTCAAAATCACGGGAATTAAACTGCTCATCGCTCATAGCCTGAGGGCGGTCCCCTCTGAGGGCCAGGATGCTGGTGATATTATGCTCCTTCAAAGCCTTCAGCTCTTCACGGAGAGCGGAAGCAGAGAAGCCCACACTGGTTAAGTGAGACAGAGCGGTGATGCCTGTCTGATTCTGGATATAAGAAGAGATCTCAATGGCCTTACCCGCATTGCTGCCGCCTGCACCATAGGTGACACTGATAAATGCCGGCTTACACTCTGCAATCCGGTCAATGATCTCAAATACACGTTCAAATTCTCCGTCCTTCTTCGGCGGGAAGATCTCGCAGGAAAGCTCGGGAGATCCGTTGTTGTTCCGGTTGTTCATGAAATATAACTCCTGATCTGACTGTGTTTATCGGAATGCCGCGAAAACATTACATTTTTCGGACCATGATCCGACTGTTCCCCATTATATCAATGTTTTACAAAAAGTAAAATAGTTTCTGAGCAGGGCTAAAGATAGATTTTTCCGATACATGCAACCTCTTTCTCTGATTTTTTAATATATCTTTCTCAGTACAGATCCATCCGATCCGTTATAAGATTCTTTCTTAAGGATTCCCCTGTCAATTGTATAATTATCGTAAGGTTTATCTATTGAAGAACATGCTGATTCCTTGTATACTAAAATAGCGCAGATGGGTTTACCCTGTGCGCTCAAGCAAGACAAAATCATATCAGAAAAGGAGAAAAGCCATGAAGATCGAAATGAAAAAATCAACGCTCTTTCTCGGTGTGATCTTATTACTTTTGCTTTTCTGTTCCGTGTTCCTGGTTGGAGGTTTCTGCGGATTTGCGGTGGATCAGATGGTAACGAAAGCACTTACCAAGCCCACCCATATCAATTCCATTGCCATGCAGAACCAGATCCGGACCATGAGTGAACTGGCGACCGCCAAGGTATCCTACCAGGGAATGATCAGCTACGAGGAAGGCAAATACAACTTTATCGACAAAAAGTCCTACAACATGATCTATCAGTCGGAAGTGAAAGCGGGAGTGGACCTTTCCAAGGCCACCGTGGTAGCAGACGAAGCAAACAAGAAGATCATCGTTAAGCTTCCGGATCCGGAGATCCTGAGCGTTTATGTGGATCCGTCCCAGACACAGTTCTATGATGAGCATTATTCGCTCTTTAACCTTCCCGACAGCAGCACCGGAACGGATGCAATGCAGTTAGCCGAAAAGGATTCCTTAGAGCACGTGGATGAACAGGCTCTTCTGGATGCTGCAAAGAAGCAGGCGGAAGATGTGGTTTCCGGCCTGGTGGAGATCGGTATCCCCGAAGATTATACCATCGAGTTCAAGTAAAATCGGGAATAGCCGAATATCCGGTAACATAAAACAATTCAATAAAGGAAAAGAAGAAAAATGTCACAGTCAGAAATGGGCGTTCAGCCCCAAAACAATCTCAGTCCGGAAGAAAGGATGGCATTAAAAGAGAAGTACGAACGTAAGGCGAGCTTCTGGATGAAGATCGTAAAGTTTTTGGTCAGTCCCCTTCCCATGATCCTGTTACTTCTGATCATGAACATCATTGCAATCCCGTTTATGGTGATCGCAACCATTACGGTAATAGCACAGAACCCCAACGTCAGTAACACCCAGCTGACAAC
The DNA here is from genome assembly GCA_017614345.1 of Lachnospiraceae bacterium. GTDB lineage: Bacteria > Bacillota > Clostridia > Lachnospirales > Lachnospiraceae > JAGACB01. The sequence goes on along the minus strand of JAGACB010000157.1, from coordinate 275 downwards.
GTTAACCAACGATCTGTTCAATTCTAAGTATGTTCTGCCTACCTATTGTATCTACGGCATTGTCGGCTTTATCATTTTCGGTCTCTGGTATGCACTTGCATTTGTCCGGAAGGATCCGAAAAAGTTCAATCCCCTGGAAAGCATCAGCTTTTCTTCGATCCTCATGGTCATCGGATCCGCCCTCGGAGCCTTCGGCATTGTAGAAGTATTCATGGTTTTGTTGTCCATGATCGCTCCCAAGGCAATCCTTGATTATGCCGAAAGGATCGAAAACT
>JAGACB010000156.1 GCA_017614345.1 Lachnospiraceae bacterium | reverse complement strand
GCCTACGATCAACACCGTCACAAAAAGAAAGGCCAGTGTCTCTACCAGCACGATCTTCACACGCAGCTTCTGATAGATACTCAACTCCTCACCTCCTCCTGCATCTTGCTGTGGTTGTTTGTGTGACAGTGGGGACGGTTCCGACTGTCACATTTTTCATAACGTGACAAGTAGAACCGTCCCCATTGTCACATTATACAGTCTCCAACGGATGTTCCATCTGCAGGACGTAGCCTCCGTCCCGGTCAAGGATGGACAGGTCGGAATGGATGGATTTCAGCTTGTTGCGAAGGTAGCTGATGTAGAGCTGAAGTTCGCCCTCTTCATATTCTTCTTCCTTCCAGAAACGGTCCTTCAGGGAAATGGAATCGATCATCCTTCCGGGATGATCCATGAGAAGCCCCAGAATGCCGCCTTCCGTGGATGTCAGACGGAGAGATGCCTCTTTGCAGCTGACCTGGTTTTCGGGATCCAGCCTGGTATCCCCCAGGGTGATGGTGGTTTGAAGGGACATCTGGCCTCTTCGGATCACACTCTGAAGTCTCGCTAAGAGTTCTCTGCGGTCGAAGGGCTTCGGAACGTAATCATCTGCTCCGGACTGAAGGCCCGCAACCTTATCCTCGATCTCCGCCTTGGCAGTCAGAAGGATCACAGGAGTTCTGTCTCCGTCACGACGCATCCGGGAAAGCACTTCTATGCCACTCATGCCGGGCATCATGATATCCAGGATCACTCCGTCAAAAAAACATTCGTGAAGCTTCCGGTCCGCATCCGTTCCGTTGTAGACCACTTCACTCTCGTAGCCGCTGTATTTTAATATCATGCCGAGAGCATCGGCAATGTCTCTTTCATCATCTGCAACCAATATCTTCATTACAAATCTTTCCTTCAGTCTTTGATGTCGCTCTGTCCCATCATATCACGGACAGTCTGGAGGGACAGGTCGGTGGAAGCGATCTCATCTGCGCAGCGCTTCAGTTCCTTCTGGATCAGCGCAACTCCTTCCACATCCTTTTTGTATTTGAGCTGGTGCTCCAAAGCAGCCCAGGTATCCTGGGCAAGTGTCCGGATCTGGATCTCCACGGGAACCTGTCTGGTCTCCCCGGGAAGGGTGACGGAAAGAAGCGCCACCATATGCAGACTCCGGTATCCGTTGGTTTTGGGAGATGCGATATAATCCTTCCGCTCAATGATCTCCAGATCGGAAAACATGGACATCATATCTGCGATCTCATAAACATCATCCACAAAACGGCAGACAATGCGCACGCCAACGGCGTCGTGGACCCTGGTCAGGGCATTTTCCACCGTGACCTCCATCCCTCTGCGTTTTAATTTCTCGATCATGCTCTCTTCGGTCTTGATCCGGCCCTTGTAATGCTCCACCGGATCTCTCATCCCGCGGATCTGCCGGTATTTACGCACCAGCTCGATCTTGGCCAGCATCTCATCAAGAGCACTTTGAAGAACAAAGAGGCTTTCTCCGTAAAAATCCGACATGATCATTCTCCCTTCTTTCCTCGTCCGACCGCGTCTTTCACAGCCCTCACGCCCTGGATCACCAAAAGGCTGATGGCCGTCACAAAGACCATCAGTAGAGCAAAGCAGCCCCAGATGGCAATATCCGTCACTGCACACAGAGAGATCATGGTCCCCAGCTTGCTCGGATCGTAATTGGTCGCATGGGTCACATAGTAGATGTCGATCAACACCGAGGGAACCACGCCCAAAAGCAGAAAAGCTACGCCGTAGACCGGCAGCAGGATCTTCCACTTCTTCTCCAGTTTCTTTTTGCCCACCTTCGAATAGGTCAGTGACATGAGGTACCTCCGACAGAATAATGCAATAAAGGGCCTAAGATCATAATAACCTCAGGCCCTTGTCATGTCGTATCAGTCTGCCCGGCTTCCGCCCGGGCAAATGTTCACGCTATGATATGTTGTTTCTTCAGCAGAAAACCATTCCTGCATCAAGCCCAGGGATCATCCTCTTTTGCGGGACGGATCTGAACCAGAAGGAACTGTTCCCACAGATACCAAGGGCCGTCTGTGCCCTTTCTGCGAAGCTGAAGCTCTCTGGGGCTGTCTGCGCCGCCGGACTTGATCCACAGAACTGCATAACCCTCATTGGTAAAGGAATAAGGATTAGAAGTAACGGATACCTTGAAGGGCTGTGCCGGAGTATAGTTATTGTCCGGAGTTGCACCTGCAAAATAAGAGAACGGGCACTTAACACCGCAATCGCGGATCCGCTCTTTCATGAACGCTACCTGCTGCTGAGAGAAAGGCTGCGGTCCCTTAAGGTAGTTCAGCATTTCCAGTCCGATCTCCGGAGCTGCAGCAAATGCACAAAGAGCTGCTACTGCAAGAGCTGCTGTCTTGTAAGGAGTGTCCATGGAAGCCTCGGGAAGAGCCTGAAGCTCAGCAAGGCTTTCGGGAAGTGCCTCAAAGGTAAATGTTTCCGTCTTGTTGGAAAGGGCTTTGGAAGCTTCCTTCTCTAATTCCTTGGCCGCTTTACCGATGTTGTCAAAAATGCTCATTCTTTTTTCCTCCTCTGATCTGATTTCAGAACCGTCCTCATGCAGAACAGACCACAGGATCCGACGGTTCTCCCTCGATCCCGCATCGAGCAGTTTTTTCTCCCGCTCTCATGCCGAATCACAAAAATATTGTAGCATACTCAGTAGGAAAATTCCATCTTTTTTTCTGATTCCCAAAACATCCCGAACTTACGATTTTCTTTGATTTTTTACGATTTTCGGGAATCCTTTTACGATATTGTGATCGTTCTTGATTTTTGATCCGTTTCCCCTTATACTTTTCCGCCGAGTCTTCGCTTAAAGTCCTCATAGCCGAAGGAAGCAAGGCACTCCATGCTTCCATCCTCTCTCCAAAGGTAAACGGAGGGAAGCGGCATTCCGTTGAAAGTATTGGTCTTTACGATACTGTAGATGGCCATGTCGCCGAACACAAGAAGATCTCCTTCCTGCAGTTCCTCCTCAAAGGAGTATTCGCCGATGACATCTCCCGCCAGGCAGGTGGGACCGGCCAGACGAAAAACGTACTCCCTGCGCTCCCGGTCACTCGGAACCGCCCCGAGAAGAGGCGGAGTATAGGGCATCTCCAGCACATCCGGCATATGGCAGCAGGCACTTCCGTCCACAATGGCCGTGGTAACGGAGCCGTTTTCCACCAGATCTAAAACATGAGTCAGATAATACCCGGCATTTAACGCCCAGGCTTCCCCGGGTTCTAAGTACACCCGGATCCCCGGATACTTTGCCTTCGTCTCTTTCACAAGGTGGATCAGGCGATCGCGGTCGTAATCGCTGCGGGTCACATGATGGCCGCCGCCGAAGTTGATCCACTTCATTTGATCCAGTTCCGGACCAAACAGACTCTCCACCGCCTTCAAAGTGGTTTCCAGATCATCCGAATTCTGCTCGCAAAGCGTATGAAAATGGATTCCGTCGAGGAGTTCGAACAGCTCCGGTGTCATCTCCTTCTCCCAGACGCCGCGAGTCACCCCCATCCGGCTTCCCGGTGCGCAGGGATCGTAAATGGCATGGCCTTCCTGAGTCGAACACTCCGGATTGATCCGAAGCCCGACACTTAAACCGGCATCTTTGGCACGCCGGCCGAAACGAGCCAGCTCGTGAATCGAGTTAAAAACGATATGATCCGCATACCGAAGAAGCTCTTCAAACTGCTCCTCACGATACGCTCCGCAGTAGACATGCACTTCCCTGCTCGGCATCTCTTCCCCCCCGAGCCTTGCTTCATAGAGCCCGGAAGCCTCGGTGCCAACCGCCGCATCCCGAAACAGCTCATACACATCAAAGCAGGAAAATGCCTTCTGCGCCAGCAAAAACTCCGCTCCGCTTCTTTCAGACACTTCCCGGATGATGTTCGCATTTGCCTTAAGTCTTGCTTCATCCAGAATAAAGCAGGGCGTAGAAAGAGTATCAAAGACCGAAAGATCACGGCCGATCAAACCGCGAAAGGGTTCGGGAAGGGAACCGTTTTGCGACAGATATTTATCAAAATTCATACCAAGAGGTCTCCTTTTCGATCTACGATCTCAGATCGTTGATTAATCGCTGTCAACACAGCATCGTTCTCACACATCCGCTTCTTCAAGAACAAACGGAAGCATATAGATCGGTTTCAGTTTCAGATTCCTGTCTTTTCCGACATCCTTTTGAGAAAGAAGTACTGCCTGTGAAACATATTGGGAATACTTCCTGCAGAATGCATCGATCGACTCATGTTTTGTGGGCACCGATGATTTTACTTCCACCGGAATCAGTTTCGTTTTATCCTGGAGTAGGAAATCAACCTCATAACTATGTGTGCTGTTTTCTTTTGCCCATGTGTGATAAAATGCAGATCTGCCTGTTGCGGTAATCATCTGTGCCACAGCATTTTCATAAAGATACCCCAGATCAGCGGATAGCTTGTCTCCCAACAGCTTACTGTATATGCTCTCATCTGTCTTGGGTGAAGCTTTGAAAATCATGGTCGTAAACAAACCAATATCAGATAAATATAACTTAAAAGTATCATCATCCTTGGACTGTGCCAATGTAATGCCGGGATTATGTGTGTTATAGCAGGCAATTACCGTCTTAGAATCCAGCAGATCAGACATTCTTTCCGCATCTTTTGGGGTCTTCCGCTTTCCCGTTGCGCTTGAGATCATGTATCTCTTCTTGTTTGTGGCCAGCTGGCTGGGAATCGACTCATACATCCTGCCGATAAGCCCGGAGCTATCGATCTTTTTGAAATCATCAATATAAAGGTCGATTATCTCTCGCTTTACCCGATCGATCTCAGAAAAGTTTTTACCTTCCACAAAGGCTTCCACAGCCTGAGGCATGCCACCCACAGCCATATAGATTCTGAAGTCCTTCATGAGCTTTCTGTTTGTTCCGTTGCCGACTTCTGAACCCATCTTATAAAGGTCACGCAGCAATGGATATGTGTTATTCCCGATTGCCCACATGAATTCTTCATAATCCATCGGATATACCGGAATCTTATGTTCTTCGGATGGAATCACAATGTCTTTCACATTTTTCTTGATACTGATAAGCGATCCTGTTTCGATATAGTCATACGTTCCGTCTGCAACCAGGTATTTTATCGCCTGTCTTACGGGCGGCCTAAGCTGAATCTCATCAAAAATGATCACGGATTCTCTTGGATATAAAGTAACTCCCGTTGCCGCCTGTAATCTTAGAAAAAAAACCTTCTGATTCGCTATGTCATTAAACACATCCAGAAGATCCTGGGTAATGTTGGCAAAATCAACTTTTATGTAGGATCTGTAATTAGCCTTGGCAAATTCTTCCGCAATAGTGGACTTGCCCACTCGTCTTGCACCTTCGAGTAATGCCGCATACTTTGGTGCGTAGTTGTTCTTCCAATCAATAAGTTCTTCAAATGCTTTTCTTTTAAACATATGTTGACCTCTCAATCACTCACTTATGGCATAATGCATTTGTTCACCATGATCATAATACAAAAATGTCATTTTTTCAATATGATTTCATGCAGAAAATGTCATTTTTTCAGTATGAATTTTGATATATAATGCCATTTTTTCACTTTGTTTTGCAGTGAGATGTAGCAGTCAAGAAAAGTAGACACGAAAAATATTTTTTTGTTGTTTTATTTTTCAAAAGTGGACATGGCACACTTTTTTCGACATTTTATTTTTTCAAAAGTAGACACAGAGCGTTTTTTTCACTCTGTTTCCTTTTCAAAAGTAGACACAGTCTCTGAAACGGCGTGTTTACGGCGTTTCTGGACAAACTTCGGTTCCTCCGTCAGCACCCGATGCTCGAAAGT
>JAGACB010000155.1 GCA_017614345.1 Lachnospiraceae bacterium | reverse complement strand
CGGAAAGGGAGTCAGCTACTACGGACAGACCTGCAATACCGGTTGCGAAGTAACGAAGAACCTTTCTGTCATGGAGAGACATCTGAAGTGCCTCATAGCAGTACTTGTCATGCATAAAGTGGATGCAGTTTAAGGTATTTACATAGAGACCTGCAAGCCATTCCATCATTCTGGTGTAAGCTTCCATAACCTCATCATAGTTCAGGTACTCGGAAGTGATAGGCTGATACTTAGGACCAACCTGTACTCTGGTCTTCTCATCAAGACCGCCGTTGATCGCATACAGGAGGCACTTTGCAAGGTTTGCACGAGCACCGAAGAACTGCATTTCCTTGCCGACTCTCATGGAAGATACGCAGCAAGCGATTGCATAGTCATCACCGTGAGTGACTCTCATCAGGTCATCGTTCTCATACTGGATGGAAGAGGTTGTGATGGAGATCTTAGCGCAGTAAGCCTTGAAGTACTTAGGCAGTCTCTTGGACCACAGAACGGTAAGGTTCGGTTCGGGTGCGGTACCAAGGTTCTCAAGAGTGTGCAGATAACGGAAGGACATCTTTGTTACCAGATGACGGCCGTCGATACCAACACCACCGATGGACTCGGTTACCCACTGAGGGTCGCCGGAGAACAGGTCATTGTACTCAGGTGTACGAGCATACTTAACAAGACGAAGCTTCATGATGAAGTGATCAACGAATTCCTGGATCTGCTCCTCGGTGAAGGTACCGTTCTTTAAGTCACGCTCAGCGTAAATATCGATAAATGTGGAAGTACGTCCAAGGGACATTGCAGCACCGTTCTGCTCCTTAACAGCACCCAGGTAACCGAAGTATGTCCACTGAATTGCTTCCTGTACGTTCTTTGCAGGCTTGGAGATGTCGCATCCGTAGGAAGCTGCCATCTTGGTCAGGCCCTTCAGAGCCTTGATCTGCTCGGAGTACTCTTCTCTGTCACGGATTACTTCAGCAGTCATGGTCATAGGAGTGGTAGCCTTCTCGTACTCCTTCTCCTCGATCAGTCTGTCGGTACCGTACAGAGCAACTCTTCTGTAGTCACCGATGATACGGCCACGGCCATAAGCATCCGGAAGACCGGTAACGATGTGATTGGAACGAGCCAGTCTCATCTCAGGGGTGTAAACATCAAATACACCTGCGTTGTGTGTCTTACGATAGTTGGTGTAGAAATCCACAACCTCGGGATCTACTTCATAACCATTGTCCTCGCAAGCCTTCTGAGCCATACGGATACCACCGTTTACATGAAGAGCTCTCTTGAAAGGCTTATCTGTCTGGAAACCAACGATGGTCTCCTTGTCCTTGTTCAGGTAGCCCGGGCCATGAGAGGTAAGGGTTGTAACAACCTTTGTATCCATGTCCAAAACGCCGCCTGCCTCGCGCTCCTGCTTAGCCAGATCCATAACCTGTGCCCACAGATCAGTCGTGTTCTGTGTAGGACCTGCCAGGAAAGTGTCATCACCGTCATAAGGTGTGTAGTTCTTCTGAATGAAATCACGAACGTCGATCACTCTTTTCCAGTTTTCGCCGGCAAATCCATTCCATGCTTCGTCTGACCAATTAAACATTGCTCAAATACCTCCGTTCAATAAATGATAGTTTTCTTGGCCTGCTGTCAATTCCTGCAGGCATTTAAAGTGTCTCAAAGAAAGAAAAGCGCAGCCTGATAGTCCGGGCCGGAAGATCCTGCCCGTTTCGGCAGACGTTCTCCTTCCTTCTTTGTGACTTCATTATAAGAGTAATCATTCCGGATTTCAAGAAAGCGATTGTACAATTTTGTATACAATATTGTGAGGAAAATGTGTTATTTCTTAACTGATCGGAAACGTGATGACAGAGGGACGGGGTGCTTGACTCGTTTGGGATGAAAAAATCCTTCCGATTTAGCATACCAAGCATAAATCGGAAGGATCTATTATTGTTTGACCGGAACAATTTGTTTGCTTCCCCATCACCAGCCTGAGAATCAAATATCACGGACAAGGAAGATAAACAAACTCTGCATCAGGATCATACGGCACTGTTTCCTGACCGAAAAATGCTCTGTGATCATTTGCATGTTGCCTGCGAAGTTTTTCTGCTTCTTTAAATTCCTCATCTGACAGGCGTTCTTCCTCATAAAGAGTACGAAGCATCGCAAACATAAAGTTTTCTTTCCCACAATAGTCTTTTACTTCTTCATCTGCATCTGTGGCAGTCTGTTTGTAATCTCTATAGGACTCCATCAGTACCAATGGTGCATCTTCTCTTTCATAAAGGACATCAAACTGCTTACCGCGAGACCTGAATGCATTGACTGCCCGAGAATAATGATCAAAACAGGAAATCTCGTTTAAAAGCGGATAATCAAGACAAACAGACAAAACTTCTTCCGTTGACATGTTTTCGTAATCCAAGGTCTTAAGATTCGTTTTGTCAAGCGCTTCCGAGAAATCCATTTCCTTCCATTCCGGGTCAGAGGGAGTGATCTCATATAACGATTTCGAATTCTCCGTTTGGATTTCCGAAGAAATCTGTAACTCGCTTTCATTCAAAACAGTACCCTCTGCAGAACTCTTCATACACCCCGAAGTACCGGAAAGTACAAGAGCGGTCAATGGTATAGCTACCATGATAATTCTTAGCAGCATACACGATTTCTTGATCATATTATCAACCTCCTTCCCATATCAATAATAGGCCGTATAAGACACTCCATTGTAAAACAAATACATATCATATACCGTTGTTCGATATAAACCATCCGGTCCAAGTTTGGAATTACAATTAGTGGTAGACATAATCGCTACTGTTCCACTTGAATAAGGAGAAGTATTTGTAGCGACTACCGAATGCTCCAAACCGCCGGTACTGTAGATTGCCACTTTACTTCCCGTCGGAATCGTAACATTAGAAGCACTGACAAAGTAACCGGAATTCATGTATTGAACAGGAGAATTGAGCCAATATTCATCGTTGAGCGACGTAACAAGATACGCATACGAATGGCAATTGTATTTCCATGTAGGCAGACCAAGACTGATCCAACTAGGGTGAGCAGAAAGAAGTGCCGCATCTCTAAGTGATTTTTCAGAATCCGACATATCACCGGAATAATGTTTATAGCATGGGGCAGAAACACCATATTTGTAATAATCTCCCGGAGTATAATATACACCAGACACCAATTCAACCGCCGGTCCTGATGCAACGAATCCATTTGTTCTTATCACTGACATCGAAACCAAAGTATCAAAAAGAGTAGAATTCCTTTCATTCTCCTTCTGAATGGTATTCAGCAATTCACTTCCCAGATAATTGTATCCTAACAATCTGCTTAGTCTGGATCTTTCGAGAGCAGTGGCTTGAAGGGAACTAACCTGATCATCATTCATTTTTCCCTCATGATATAAGGTTATTAACCAATACTGCGCTAATATCTCTGAATCGTAATTACTATCTTGTACTCTTGTCGTCTGAGTACTTTGACTGAGAATATCAAATCTCGGAGAATGAGTCAGATACCACATGCAAATATCATCCTCATATCCTTCCCGTTCTGTCAATACTGCAAACTGATTTGCATACAAGTTATAGTGGGCAAAAGCATCTTTCGGATCCTCATATGCTGTAACATCAAATGCAAACGGATAGTTCATGCACAGATCTACCAGTTCTTCATTTGACAGACTCTCCGCAATACCAATCGGTAAATTACATCTGATCATCTGCTCCTCATAAGTAAGATCAGCCCAACCGTCATCCAAACAGGTAATAGGATACCGGATCTCTCCGTTGTCTCCAAACCATTCAGACAACTGATCAGTCTCCGATGCTTGTGCAACAACAGGCATCATCAAAACCATAATAAAAGTAACCAAGCCTATAACAACTTTTCGCATAAGCACTATTACCTCCTTAAGAAGTTTTTGTAATTTCATTATAACACATTTTAGAAATAATGGAAGGTTTGGTGAAAGAAATGCAAATATAGTGAAAGAATGACATGGAATGCAGAAAAATACCAAAAAGCGTAAGCCGCCTTGGTTATGTTCAGTACTGTCGACTCGTTCTCATTCAATTGCGTAGATCCAGCCTTCTGTTCCGTCTTCATATCCGCGAAGGTAAAGCGCAGACGGCTCATTGAGCATAACGGGATGTTGAAGATACCCACTGGAAAAGTCTGTTTCGAGATTCGCAGAGGGTGAAAAACACAAAGAAATGATCTGTACTTCCTGTGCTTTGCAAGGAACATCCGAAGCCTTTGGATCAGCAGTGCTGCCAAGAGTGGTATCCATCAACAACCAGTCGGTTGCGGCCGGGTCGGTTCCGGGCTCCGGATGGCGCATTACTTCGGACCATTCCAGGCAATGCAAAAGAGAACCCTCCGACATGGCCGGCTGAGTCAAAGAATGCGACTCCTTGATATATTTAGCAACAGGAATGGCATATTCTGCGCCCACTCCGCTGATCAGCTCCTGATCCCGTACCCTCCAAGTTGTCAGATTAAAGTAGTCTACATCATATAGCACGCCTTCTTCAAATCGATCTCCGAGTAGTGTTCTGAAATCCTTCTGACTGAAGATACGTCCCACGCAGCAACCGATCTGATGAAGTTCCGTTCCGTCATATTGCAGGATCACAGTTACCCAGTCATCTTTTACAATCAGATCTACCGATTCATCTGTCGAATCAAGATCATAGAGAAATACATCCTGATTAAACAACGTTGCATTTTGAAACCGGTAATACTTCAGATCCTGGTCCGGAATCCAATGCTCATTGATAGAAATATCGTAAATGGTCTCATCGATCTTAATCGTACATCCGTCATAACTGACAAAGATCCGTGATGCCTGATCACCGCTCAATACAGCCTCACAGCTACGCCCTTTCAGGTTCACCCATTCATGTAAGACCCTTTCCCCGGAGATTTCGGGATAGTCTTCATCCACATGAAGAAATTCCTTCTCTGTGAGGGCAGGATCACTTTCCTTTCCGCTATACGGAAACTTCAGATATTCCACCTCCTCAGAGGAATGATAGGCAAATGATGGCTCATCATAACCGGTTTGACCTGCATTCAGCAACTTTCCGAAAACATAATCCGGCACCTCGGATCTCAAATACCCGGGGAATTCGGTTTCTTCCGTTTCGGTCATTATTGAAGAGGATTCGGATACTGCTTCTCCGGTCGAATCATTTTCCGATTCCGTTGTGATCTCCGGAGATTTTGTTTCCTCGACGGAAGGAGTAACCGTAGGATTGTTCACACAACCACCGACAAAGAGCATTGCAGATACTGTACACCCCAAAAATGCAAATTTTCGGGAAGCGTTCCCAAATAATTTGTCAGACCGAAACATTTTTCTTATCGTACATATCCGCCTACACTTCATAGGTCCTCCTTTCTGTGGAATCAATTCACAACGAACATAGTTCTTAACTACTGCGATATTTACTTAAGATAGCAACCTATCTATATTTTCATGATACTCTTTCCAATTCTTATTGTCAAGCGTCATCACCAGAGATATCAAAGGTGTATATACAACTACGCATTTCCGCCGCAACAGTAGATGGGCTTATATAGTTATGGCTGACTGGCAAGTCTGCACCAGGTGAAATTAGTGTAAATGTACCAGTTTCCGTCTTTAAAGGCGTATTCGGCGCCACCATATACACGATAGTTGGTCTGGCCGTCCTCTTCGGGAGATCCATTTTCGTCGCCGATGTATTCAACGGTTCCGATCACATAGTCGGAAAAGTCTTCTTTCGGCTTCATCTTCTCCACAACTACCATCCTGGATCCGTCAAGTATGATGTAATGTTGCGGTGGCAGGGAGCTCATGCCCATGAGGCCCAGAGTTTCAGATTCCTCCAGCGTTAAGGTCGGAATGGGGATCAACTCCGTCTCACCAACATCAGGATTACTGTAAAGATGCTCTAAAGCCAGATCCGGAACCCGGGCCAGGAACTCCCCGGTCTCAGGTACAGAAAAACCTCCTCTGAGAGGATTTTCCTCCGAATCAAATAAACCGATATTGAGATGATTAAATACTTCCAACGAATACACTTTGTAGTCGGAATCATCAGGAACATACCCACGGGACATTATAAATCCGGATTCTACCGCTCCCTCTTTTTCTTTATAATATCTGTAGAATTCCAAGGCTTCCGCTGTACCTTTATTTACATTGCCAATCAGATATCTCTCGGATTGATTCCAGTACACCCTTCTTTTTACGGGAGATTGGTTATAGTAAATTTTAAATCGGGAAATGCCGGGACGTACCATCAGCCAGATGCCATTTGACTCTTCCAGGTAAACACACAGATCTGCAGAGCCGTCTTCTTCAACCGAAAACGGCATGAGATATGCATTTTTCAGGGGAGAAACAAGGTCCTTCTCTGCGTTTTCGGATAGCCAGATGTCCCAAAAATCATAAAACTCCTCCATTACGGACTGATATTCTTCCTCATTCGGAATCGTAAATTGTTCCGAAAGAATAAATGAGCCGGAAGCGATCTCTCGATCAAAAACAGGCTCCCCGTCCAACCAGGTAATCTGATCTCTTGTAGGATTATATCCATAAGTTTCTGCTATGTAGTACTCAAAATCCTCCCGATCGGAACAGATAACCTTATAGGCTCTTCCGTTTTTTTCCTTCTCATTGTTGTGAAAAATGGGGCGACTGTTCAGAATCTTGTAATACAATTTGCTTCCCGGTCCCACATCAATGTTTTTTTTTGATTTCATCAAATGAATATCCGAATAGTAATACTCCAGAAGCTGATTCTGAAAACGCTTCAACACCCGCTCGCTGATCTCATCCAAAACCCCACGATTGCTTACTTCATCCTGAGTCTCACCCATCTGTGATTCCGAAGGAGTTTCGTTTTCTGCCGGCTCACCATCACGAGGCGGTTCTCCGGTGGTGCCACACAACTGCCAGCCCTTTGCCCAGCCTTCCGTTCCGTCCTCCATGGTCACGTGGATCCAGTCTCCGTCGTTATTCCAGCGGCCTTCATTTTCCACAAAGCAGTACAGCGTCTTAAAATACAATTTATCTTCTTCATAGACGCTGTGTACCGGATAGGAGACAAATGGTGCTTCATCCTGAGGGGAATGATATAATTCAAACTCATCAATACCGGTCCGTCGATCCACCGGGATCGGAAGCTCTGCAGATACGATCTCAGCGGTAATATCCTTTGCTGCTTCGCGCCCTACCAGATAATTCAGATCACCTGCCTGTTCGTAAAGCTGTACCGGATTCGGCAGAGACAACTTCCATACCCCGCCATGATTATGAATGTACAGATCATATAAATCTCCGTTCACCTCGAACACCGGACCGCCGGCTGCTACTCTCTCATAATCAACAACAAGGTTCAAAAATCCGACACCTTCCAGCATGAGATCCCAATAAGGCCTCCAGAATCCGGGGCCGTTAGAATCCGGCTCTTTTATATAGTTCACAGACAAAGGGGTGAATCGGTCATATGGTTTTCCTCCCCAAGACCAGAGAAACCAGCCGTTTTCCGGGCCGAATACTTCCTCCAAGAAAAAGCGGTCATCAAACCATTCATCAAAATACATGTCATCCTGATAGATCCGATATTCCTCTGTTCCAAGCTGTGTATAATACATTTCAGCATTGATCACCACACTTCCATTCCCAAGGGGCACATGATAGTTGGTATTAAGCTCTATCGGATAACGCTGACCGGACTCTACGAAAACATCAGGGATCTCTTCCTGTTTCGTCTGAGACTCCGATTCACCGGATTCTTCAGAAACACCGGGGTTGGTGGATTCATTTTCCTTTGTTGGCGTCTGAACCTCAGCGGTAACGGTTTCCGTTTCTCTTTTTGTTTCACTTTCCGTTTCCTTCACGGAAGGGGAAGTGCAGGCAGAGAGAGTCAATAGTATTGAAAGTGTCAGTGAAAACAGACGAAAATGCTTTTTATGATTCATAGTCGTCGCCTCCTTTGCGTCAGTAATACTTTTGCAGATTATAAGACGAAGCCTCTCTTGTAAATATATCCTGCTCCGTCAAAAAACTTTTTGTCGCTGAACGAACCACAACCTTATATGCTTTCTACTGTGTTTTGCGGAATCAGGTGTGTGATTACATTATCATCAAATGCCCGGTATTGGATCAGAACACCGTTTTCCGTCATTGTCATCATATATAACTGATCATTCTGAACATGGTAAAACTCCGGGCCGTACCAACGGCATCCGATTTCACTATAGCACAAAAAGATCGGTTTGGATCATTTGGTGCAAGAAATGCAGATATAGTGAAAGAACGACATGGAACTCAGAAAAATACCATGAAAAAAACGCATGGCCCCTCCCGTTTTTTGCTCAGAATGCAAAAACCGGGAGGAGCCTTATTAGATTTAAAATACTTACTTAAGGATCGAATCAACTCTGCAGCTCACTAAACCTGCAACCGTTCTGCCTTGATCCAAAGAAATTATGAAGCATTATTCCAGAACAAATACTGTCAGATCATCATTCTTATCCAAAAAGATCAGAAGTTCAATCAGTATCACCGTATTTCTTTACTACTTCTCTCCAGATCTTCCAGTAGAATGCATCCTCAAAATCCGAACTGTAATAATCCACAACCTCCATGGCAGTCTCTTTCTCTTCCAGGCAATATACCGCTTCCTGAAGTCCCATGGTCGATACCACCATGTGATCACCATACTGCGCTGTTTCATCTTTCCGGTAGCTGGCATAGATCAGATACCGGTAGCCGGCCTGCAAAGGATTATAAGCTCCGACCTCATCAAGAAAGATACTGTCCGGATCCGCAGAATCAACATATATCCCGCTCTCTTCATTATAGTAATAAAAGGGCTCCCGAATGTAGATCGTATCATTTTCCCGGATCGGATTGCCTTCTTCGGTATATATTACCCTCTCCACCGTAACGGGAGTCAGGACATGGTTTGAATAGTATGTCACACCGGGTTCCCAATCCTTCGGATCCGGTTCAACCATCCGGTTGATACTGGGACCGGAAACAGTACACTCCAGGATCAATCCTTCCAGATCATCATACTGTTCATGATACGTACGAGCACGCTTTTCCATATCCCACATTGTTTCCGGAAGGATCCGATTTGCGCATAGAGCACCTGAGATCTTGTATTTTCCCGGGATATATTGGAACGAGTTCTCACCCGGTTCTGATATCGGTTCCGTTCGGATCTCACTATCCTTTGAATCAAAGAGTGCTTCGTGATTCGGACTTTCTGATACAGTCTCTTCACTCCCTGTTTGCAACTGAGTAGTGCCCGGTGTTCCGATTGCTTCGGAACATCCCCCTAACAGTAACGCAAGGATACCTGTCCCCAAGACAATCCTCCATTTTCCCTTTGACATTGTAGTCACCTCCGAATGATTTCCAAAAAGAGCTTCTTCGTGATTTTTGCATGATTCAGACCCGGATGCTTCCTGTGTGTTACTATAGCACAAATTAATCGGCTTGGATCATTTGGTGCAAGAAATGCAGATATAGTGAAAGAACGACATTTTGAACGAGAAAAAGTATGGTATAATCAAGGTAGAAAACTGCAAAGGAGCCGGGTTATGAAGATCGTGGTATTTGACGACAATCAAAACGATATGGAGCGTTTAGTCGGAATTCTGACCGACTGGAGCCAAAATAATCAATGCCGGGATGTCATCATTTCCGAATACAGCTCCATTGCGGAGCTGGAGGTAATGCTGGATGATGTGAATTTTCCGGATGTGTTCTTTTTGGATATCATGACTCCCGAACGGGGGGATGCGGGATTTCTGCTGGCGGAACGGATCCATGTCAGGAATCCGAATGCGAATATCATTTTTGAGACAAACAGCCCGGAGTACTGGAGCAGTGCCTTTGAGATCTCGGCGCTTCATTATCTGATGAAGCCGGTTCAGAGGGATAAGGTGTACAAGATCCTGGATTCTGTCTATCAGTCTCCATCGAAACGGACCGCTTCCACCGTCATGCTTCCGGGATTCGGACAGACAGTGGTGGTGGAATACGACAAGTTGTTGTATATCGATGCGCAGACTGAGCATCACCGTGCAGTGGCGCACCTTACGGACGGCACGGAAATAGAACTGAGTCTGGCTAAAATCGGCTTTTCCGATCTGATGTCGGAGTTCCTTTCCGATGATTTTGCCAGATGTCACCGGAGCATCATAGTAAACCTGAATTACGTACTGAAATACGATACCAATTCCGTCACAATGAAGAACTGTTCCTCCAGGCTTGAGCTCGGAAGAAAATACCGGACTGAGTTTGTGAACAAAATGATCGATCACCATAAAGGACTGCGTAAGATATGATGTGGAAAGTGTTTGGAATCTTCCTGAATATCATCCATAGCCTTCTGTATACCGGCTTTCTTACTCTGATGCTGACTCCGCCGGGGAGTTTGACGAAGAAAGAAGTGCGAAAAAAACTGCCGGCCTTTCTGCTCTGCAGCCTGCTCACGGCGGCAGCCCTTTCTTCCTATCTGTTTTTTCCGATGCCGAAGTGGGATTTCTGGATCTTCATTTTCCTGATCCTGTATGCGGCTTGTGCACTGAAAGGATCTCTCCTCATCAAGCTTTACTGGTTTCTGGTCATGATCGCGTCCTCGAAACTCGTAAACGGGGAAATGAACCGCCTCACCAAGGGGATCGCCTCTGTGCTGAAGGTGTCCGGATCCGAGTGGCAGTTTCAGGTCGGGATCTTATCCGTGGCCACGCTTCTTTTGGGAGCCGTCTTCGGGTTACTCCTTCTGATCTTCCGGAAACGCACAAAGGAAAATGATCCCTCTCCGCTTCTGCTGATCACCTATTTTCTCTGCATCCTCTTAGTGGATCTGTTCTTTACCGTGGAGCGGGTCTATCAGGTTCCGGAGTACTACTTCCAGATCGGGTGTCTCACCTCGCTCCTCATTGCGGTTTTGACGATCATTATCCAAAAGACCATGTTGAGATTTGCTCACAGGGAGCAGGAATACCGGTTCCGTGAGCAGATGCTGAGTGACCGGCTGACCCAGACCGATGAAATGAGGGAAATGTATGCTTCCATGCAGAAGCTCCGTCATGACATGAATGCCTATGTACAGGATATCCGTTCCATGGTGGATGCCGGAAGGCTTCCGGAAACGCCCCTTTTTTTTGAAAAAATGGAGGAGCAGCTGAAGCTTCAGTACAGCACCGGAAATCTGGCTCTGGACTCGGTGCTCTCCGTCAAGGTTGCAAAAATGGAGCAATGGGGGATCGAGTTCCGCGGTGCCAACCTGCATTACACCGGGGGAATGAACATTACGGATTCCGCACTCTGTTCTCTGCTCTCAAACATGCTGGACAATGCCTGTGAAGCCTTGAATGACCGAAAGGACCGGCCGGGGGAGAGATTCATTTATCTGCAGTTTTCTTATACGCCCGGCGGACTGGTGATCATCTGTGAGAACCCGCTCCTCGGGG
>JAGACB010000154.1 GCA_017614345.1 Lachnospiraceae bacterium | reverse complement strand
GAGAAAAAGTGATCTGACAGAACGGATCGCCCGGTTGGAGCGTGAGATCGCATTGCTTCCCGAGGGCAGCATCACAAAGAAGACGATCCGCGGAAAAGAATATTTCTATCGCCGCATCATGCAGGACGGAAAGCGGAAGGAACTCTATGTCGGCTTCGAAGAGGTTCCGGCTCTGCGTGAAGGGATTGAGCGCAGAAAAGCACTGGAGAAGGAACTGAAAGCGTTGGAAACGGAATTAAAGGTGCTTGAGAAGGAACCAAATGCACAGGAAAAGAAATTCAATGTGATGGAAATGGAACCGGATAAGCTGACACGATCCATAACCGGTTCTGCCTTTGTCCAGGAAAATGCTCCCGGCTATCTAGCTTTCAAAACGATCGTGAGAGAGGGAGCGGGTCTGGAGGCACTGATCGAGTCTTCAAGGGGACTTCGAAAGAGAGAGTGCATCAGCCGGCTTCGGGATTATATCTTCGGACCGGTTCTGGACAAGGTTCTGATCCTTTACGGCCTGAGACGGACCGGTAAAACGACCATGATCCGCCAGATCCTGGCTGAACTTCCCCAAGAGGAATTTACCAAAGCGGCATTTATCCAGGTGAGGTCCGGAAATACCTTAGCGGATGTGGATGCGGATCTGAGGCTTCTGGAGCGAAATGGCTACAGATACATTTTCATTGATGAAGTGACGCTCCTTGAGGACTTTGTTGAGGGGGCGGCCATATTTTCCGACATTTACGCAGGAAGCGGCATGAAGATCGTGCTGTCGGGAACGGATTCCCTGGGATTTGCATTTGCCCGGGATGAGCAGCTTTACGACAGATGCATCCTGGTGCATACCACCTTTATCCCTTACCGGGAGTTTGAGGAGGTGCTGGGGATCTCCGGCATTGATGAATACATCCGTTACGGCGGGACCATGATCGCCGGCGGCCTGAATTATCATGATGACGTTCCGTTTTCAGACCCTAAAAGGGCTGAGAACTACATTGATACAGCCATTGCAAAAAACATCCGGCATTCGCTGAAGGTCTATCAGTACGGCGGACATTTCCGCCTGCTCCTGGAGCTTTACGAGAAAAATGAACTGACGAACGTGATCAACCGGGTGGTGGAAAATATCAATCACAGCTTTACAAAGAGTGTTATTGAGAGGACGTTTTCCTCTCATGACATCTCAGTAACTGCCGCAAATCTTTTACGTGACAGAGAGAAGCCGGTCAATCTTCGTGAGCATATGAACACGGATCAGGTGACTGCAGGTATCATGAAAATGCTTGATATCCTGAATAAAGAAGATCAGAGTATTGATATTGAGCAGGATCACATGACCCAGATTCGTGAGTATCTTATGTTATTGGATCTGATCGCTGAGATCGATGCTGAGTACCTTCCGGAGGTCAGCCGTAAAGGCAAGCTGACCGTCATCACCCAGCCGGGACTCAGATATGCCCAGGCAGAGGCCATCGTGGAAAATATGCTTCTGGATGCGGATTTTCAGGAGCTTTCCGTGACAGAGCGTCAGCGGATCCTGGACAGACTGTTAAGCGAGATCCGGGGTCGGATGATGGAGGAGATCATTCTCCTGGAAACAAAGGTGGCACACCCGGAAAAGAAGGTCTTCAAGCTGCAGTTCCCGGTGGGAGAGTTCGATATGGTGGTCTACGATCCGGCTACCCTCAGCTGCGAGATCTACGAGGTAAAATACAGTACGGAAACGGTTCCCGAACAGCACAGACATTTGTCTGATGATGAAAAATGCTCCCTGACTGCCCACAGATACGGCGAGATCAAAGGAAAATACGTGATCTATCGCGGTAAGTCGTGCAAACGGGGCGGCATCAGGTACGTGAATGCGGAAGAGTATCTGAAGTCACTGGGGAAGCAATGAAACAACATATTGGATAGAGAATCTGTGAATTACAGCGAGATAGGTGTATGAAGACCACGGAAGTTATGACGCCACAGGAGTTATAACTGCATAGGAGTGACTATGAAACTTTACATCAAAGAACTACGCGAGGAAAAGGGCTATACGCAGAAGGAGCTTGCCGACCTGATGCAGGTTTCCTTCCAGACCATCAGTAAGTGGGAGACCGGGGCAAATTATCCCGACATCACCCACATTCCTAAACTGGCGGATATCTTCGGCGTCAGTGCCGGAGTGCTTCTCGGAATGGAGCCCCTCCGTGAGGAGGCCCCCGTCAAGTATGACAGCGAGGTTTACTGGAACCGCAAAAGGGATCTTCTGAAGGTTTGGAAACGGCTGTTCTGGAACGAGGATTATTTTCGCTTTCTGGTGAAGGACGTCTGGAAGTTTCAGGGGCCTGTGGACATTCTGGACCTGGGCTGCGGCTACGGGTATCTGGGCAGTGTGTTCCTGCCGCTTCTCCCGAAGGGCAGCACCTACTCCGGCGTGGAGCTGGATGGCGGCCAGATTGAGGAAGCGAAGGAGTATTTTGAGGGCAAGCCCTGGGACTGCACCTTCTATCAGGAGGATCTGTACGAGTTCAAGCCTGAGAAGCAGTATGACCTGGTGGTGACGTTGTTTTTGATGTCGCATTTGCCTGATCCGAAGCGTGTCTTAAGGCTCATGAAGGATGCTTTGAAGCCCGGCGGTATGATCCTTTTGATCGATGCCAACATGGAAGTGGAGCAGGCCGGTTATTATTCCGGTCTTGAGCGGGAGGAAAATGGTCTTCCCCGCCCGGATCTGGTTCCCATGTGGGAGTATGAGGCGGCTCATGCACAGCGTGATTACCGCATGGGCACCAAGCTGCCGTACCTTTTGAAGCAGGAGGGCTTCCACGACATTCAGGCCCGGATCAGCGACCAGGTGGTGATCTACGAACCCTCCGACCCCGCAAAGCAGCAGAGAAATGAAGACCTCCGCTTTGTCTACACCCATGATGATTTCTACGAGGAGGGCACCTCGTATTTCCTAAACCGCGGCTTAAGCTTAGAAAAGGCAAATGAGATCCGCGAGTATTTCAGCCGTACCACGGCCTACTTTGACAAGCCGGATTCCTGTGCGGTAAAAACATCGGGAGTGTATTTTGTGTATGGAAAAAAGTGACCTGATGAGAATCTATCACGCCGAGTGTGATGCAAGTCCATCGGATGTGGGCTACGATCCTTCCGCATTGGAAGAACTGAACCGGGCCATCCAAACCCTCATGGAAGAGGAACGCATCTGGTCCGGCAGCTATGCCCTGTCAAGAAACGGCAAGGTTTTTGCGGATAGCACCATGGGCACCCTTGCCTGCAACTGGTGTGGTCATACGGATTTTACACCGGATACACTCTTTGAACTTCAGTCCGTGGGCAAGGTCTTCACTGCCATAGCGGTCTTGAAGTTGATGGAAGAGGGGCGCTTGTCTCTGGATCAGCCTGTCATGGAATGGATCCCGGAGTTTAACCACGGTGAGTTTCGCGAGATTACCATTTTACATCTCCTCACCCACACCTCCGGCCTTTGTGCATTGGACGGCACCTTCCCTCAGGATGAGCGCCGCTGGTGGGACTTCATGAATGAGTCTGATCCTGGCGGAACCTGGCTTCAGGCCGTTGTCGACACCGGCCTTCACGCCCGCCCAGGTGAAAAATGGATCTACTCCACCATCGCCTATATCGTACTTGGCGAGATCATCCGCCGTGCCTCCGGCGAAGATCCGGAGAGTTTCATTGAAAAGAACATTTTCCTTCCCTGCGACATGAAGGACACTCACTGGCGCAGGAACGCCACGCCCGAACAGATCCGCCGCTACAATGTGGCGAATGAGACGGATCTGGGGATGGTGAAGCAATGTATGGAAAGTGATCCTGAGATGGTGAAGCAATGTATGGAAAGTGATCCTGAGATGGTGAAGAACTGCATGATAAGTGATACTGACCTTGAGACGAAACAATGTAAAGGTAATATCATGCTCATGGCAGCTCCGACCTATCCTGTTTGGGACGGGATCCCTGATACCGCCGGAGGCCAGATGTCCACCTGCCGTGAGATGCTTCATCTCGGGGAAATGATCTTGAACGGCGGCATTTACCACGGAACCCGGGTCATAGGAGAGGAGGCCCTGTCCTATCTGTGGACACCCATGACCGGCCCTTCCGTCCACAACATCAGCTTCGGTCGTGACGAGGCCATCATCTACGGAGCCGGAATGCCCATCTATTCATCTTCTTACGACCACGAACAGGTGCTTTCGGAAGGCACCATTTACCACGAGGGCGCCGGCACATGCGTATTTCTTGTGGACCGCTCCAAAAACTTCACAGCCATGTTCCAGACTTCTTTTCGACATGAATTCGACTGGGATGAACGCGCCGTCAAAGGCCTGGCTACGATCATTCATTCGGGGATCTTATAAAGATCCCCGATTTTTCTTTTTTGGGATATTGAACCGCCTTGAAAATGGCCACGGCTAAGAAAATGCCTTACTTGAAGTGTTTCTTAGCTTTTTCCGGACAATACCGGCCACTTCGAGATGACCTTGGCTAAGAAAACGTCTTTTAAGAAGCTTCTCTTAGCTTTTTATGGGAAATCTATGTCGATTCGAAAGTCTCACGGCTAAGAAATCGCCCTATAAGAAGCTTTTCTTAGCTTTTCCGGGAGAATACCGGCCACTTCGAAATGGCATCGGCTAAGAAAACGCCTTTAAAGAAGCTTTTCTTAGCTGTGTGAAGGTTCTCACAAAAAAGATTCGCCTCAAAAGCGAACTTTCCTCGCTGATGCCGTTATTGGAAGCTGCCAGGCAAGGCGGTACAATGCTTCTAAAGGGGAAGGAGGCTGAAACTATGAGCCAAAAGCAATCATCTGTCAAGGAAAAAGCCAAAGGTACAGAAAAGAAAGACTTTAATGAGCATAATGGTAGTAACGACAACTCTAACACAAAAGTCAAACCCGTCAAATACAACCTGATCAGCAACATCATCTATGTCTACAAAGGCGTGGCAAAGCACAAGCCCTATCTGATCGCGCTGCTGTTTCCGGCAGTGTTCTGCACGGCCCTCAGCAAGTTCATATGGCTGTTCCTGGGCAAAGACCTGGTTTCATCGATTGAGCAGGGGATCATGAGCGACCAACTGATCCAAAGGATCGTGATCCTGACGGTGATCAACCTGATCTGCATGATAGGTCAGAATGCAGTAATCTTCGGCAAAGAGCCGGCGGCCTTTTACGTCCGGCCCATGTTCATGCTGAAGCGGAACCTAAAGAGCATTGGCATGTTCTACGAAAACCTGGAGGAGCGGGAAGTGCTGGACGCCATGGAGCGTTCCAGAGCCTCCACGAGAAATGTAGACGTGGGCATCGAAGGCATCATCCGCTTCACGGTGGATTTCTGCATGAACATTTTCACCTGCATCCTGGCGGTATTTCTCCTGTGCCGGATCAGTCCGCTGTTGGCGGTGCTTGTCCTTCTGTGCGGCGTCTTCGAATACCTTTCCGTTGACCATGCGACAAAGAAGGAAAAAATCCTGACAAATGACAGTGTCCTGTACGAGAAAAATAAACTCGAATTCTTCAAGAAGTCTTCTTCAGACTTTGCTTATGGCAAGGATATCAGGCTTCTCGGGATAGCTCCGAAGCTTCTGGAAACTCAGGAGGAACTGCACGCTACTTTGAACCGGCAGGCAAAGAAAGCCGGAGTAGAGTGGATCAAGAGCGGACTCTTCAACAATCTTCTCGGCCTTTTTCGGGAGGCTCTTCTGTACGGAGTTCTTGTGGTTCTGATCCTTAACGGGAATCTGGGCATCGGCGATTTTCTTCTGTACGCCGGCTGTGTCCACAACCTGGCCGATGCCTTCATGAACATCATGCGCACCGTGGCCAAACTCAGAAAGTGCAGCAAGGAGGTAAATGACTACCGCAGCCTCAACGAATTCTGCGATGAGCTGGAGGAGAGCGGGAAGGATGTTCCGGGAATCAAGGATCAGCCTGAGCAAACCATGATTTCCGAAAATAAGAAAACTTCGGATGATACAGGCATTGCCTCGTCAAACGAAACATCAAACGGTACAACTCCTTATAACATCAAGTTTGAAAACGTCTCCTTCCGTTACCCGGGAGCCGAAACCTCCGCTCTGAAAAATGTAAACCTGACTCTCCGATATGGCGAGAAGCTTGCAGTGGTGGGGCTGAACGGCGCAGGAAAAACAACATTTGTCAAGTTGCTGCTGAAACTCTACAAGCCCTGTGAGGGCCGGATCCTCCTAAACGGAACGGACATCAGTGAGCTGGACACAAAGCAGTATTACCGCCTGTTTGCACCGGTGTTCCAGGATATGGAGTGCTATGCATTTACCCTGGCGGAAAATATTTCCATGAAGACCGAGGCTGAGACGGACAAGGCGAGAGTGAAGGAATGCCTTGAAATGGCAGGCCTCGGGGACAAACTGAAGACCTACGAAAAGGGTGTGGACAGTCCGATGCTCAGAATTCTGCACAATGATGGGATCATGCTTTCCGGCGGCGAGAAGCAGAAGATGGCCCTGGCACGGGCATTGTACAAGGATGCACCCCTGGTGGTGCTGGATGAACCCACGGCGGCTCTGGATGCCCTTGCGGAAAGCGAGCTCTACGAACGCTTCGACCGGCTGGTAAACGGTAAGAGCGCCGTCTACGTTTCTCACCGGCTTTCCAGCACTCGCTTCTGTGATCATGTGGCCATGTTTGAGGGCGGCGAGCTGGTGGAGTACGGCACACATACCGAGCTTATGGAGCGCAAGGGAAAGTATGCGGAGATGTTCGAGCTCCAGGCACAGTACTATCGTGAAGATCAAAATAAAGACACAGAAGAATACGGTATGTGTTCATGAAACGGTATGTCTTTACCAGGTGTTGAACCGTATTTCAGCCGGAGTCTTTCAAAACGGCTGATAGTTATTAACCGGAGGCGATAAGCTTATGAAATCATTACTATCTCTCAGCAAGAAAACCCTGGCAACCTGCGGATATTTCTACCGCTTTGCCTGCAGGGAAATGCGTTCGTATCCGATGATCATTTTTCTGAGCATTCTGTTGCCGACACTGCTTCCGTTCCTGACCATGATCCTTCCGAAGATGATCATCGAGGAACTGACGGGAGCCGGGGATGTCCAAAGACTTATTATCCTGACGGCGATCCTGGTGGGCGGAGGGTTTCTTTTAAAGAACCTGATCCTGCTGGTGCAGGAGCTTCGAAAGGTGCAGGAGGATCGGATCGCCCGGAGGCTGGAGCTGGCCATGTCCCGAAAGGCCATGACCATCAAATACGAATGCACCGAAACTGAAGCAGCTCTGTCCGCAAGACAGAAGGCCGAGACCGGTATGTCCTGGTATTCCGGCGGAATCCGCGGCATGTCCGAGTGTCTGGTGAAGATCGGCACCGGCATCTTTGTGGGCCTGGGCGTGATCCTTCTGGTCGTTCGGACCTCCCCGGTTTTGCTGGTCATTTCCCTGATCAGCGTCCTCATCAACGCGGTCTGCACCTCCGGCATCAACCGGGCGGCCCAGGAGGTCTTCGAAAAAACACCGGCCATCAACAAGTTCTATTCTTACATCTATACCAGGATCAACGGCCGTGAGTTCGCCAAGGAACTGCGCCTGTACAATGCATTTTCCCTGATCGAGACCAAGGCCGTGAACAACGCCAAGGAACTCAATCAGATGGACAATGAATGTGCCCGCAAGCAGTTTGGCTGGGGCCTGCTCGGCAGTACGGTCTCCACCGTGGGCTACGGCGTTTCCTACGCTTACCTCGCCATTATGGTGCTCCGCGGTCGTATCACCATTGCCGAATTCGTCATGTGCATCACGGCCATGGAGGTTTTCACCAACGACTGTCTGATCGCCGTGATCACCAACCTTCAGCAGCTGGTCATGAAGAGCAACTTCATGAGCGCCTTTGTGGAGTACATGGGGCTGGAGGATGCGGAGGAAATAGCTTTTGCTGATAAGCAGAAGGGGGCTGATCTGAATCCGGAAACGACTTCCGTGAGGGAAAATGGAGTTCATGAAACCCCTGCATATGACGCCTTCGACGGCATCGAGTTCGACCATGTTTCCTTCAAGTATCCCGGGACCGATGAGTACATCCTGAAGGATATCAACCTGAAGATCGGGCGGGGCGAGAGCATTTCCCTGGTGGGAAAGAACGGCTCGGGAAAGACGACTCTGGTGAAGCTCCTTTGCCGCCTGTATGATGTGAGCGAAGGCTCGATCCGGCTCTGCGGCCGGGACATCAGCGAGTATTCCTACGAGGCCTACGTGAAGCTGCTGTCAGTCGTGTTCCAGGATTTCAAACTGTTCGGTTACAGCCTCGAGGAAAATGTTCGTCTCGGAAACACCTCTAAGACAGATCCCACAGACGAAGCCTTTGAACTGAGCGGCATTTCGGACTGGGTTGAGTCGCTTCCCGAAAAAGGCAACACCCTGCTTTACAAGGAATATGACGAGAAGGGAGTGGAGCCCTCCGGCGGACAGGCCCAGAAGCTTGCCATTGCCCGGGCAGTCTACCGCGATTCTCCTGTTGTGATCCTCGACGAGCCCACTGCTTCCTTAGACCCTGTTGCCGAGTACGAGATCTACCGCCACTTCAACGACCTGATCCGCAATAAGACGGCTTTATACATTTCCCACCGCCTGTCTTCTTGCAAGTTCTGCGACCGCATTGTGGTACTTGATGATCATACGATTAAAGAAAACGGCAGCCACGAGGAGCTGATACGCCTGGATGGAATTTATGCGGAGATGTTTGCCAGTCAGGCGAAGTGGTATCAGGAATGAGAAGATAAGAAACATTTTTCTGAAAACGTATTGCGTTTGTCAGCACATTTGTGTATACTGATTGCAAGAAGAATTTTTGCCGAGTGGCAGGATAAAGGAGATGAGTGAGATGGCAAAAACAGCAAATCTTTATGCACGAATAGAGCCGGATGTGAAGGAACAGGCTGAAAGCATTCTTTCAGCACTTGGGATTTCTGCTTCCAGTGCGATCAATATGTATTACAAACAGATTATTCTTCATCGGGGACTTCCCTTTGAAG
Organism: Lachnospiraceae bacterium; assembly: GCA_017614345.1. Classification (GTDB taxonomy): domain Bacteria; phylum Bacillota; class Clostridia; order Lachnospirales; family Lachnospiraceae; genus JAGACB01. Next base: position 1,362 of record JAGACB010000154.1, on the reverse strand, counting down.
TGAAAATGCCTCCGTCGGGTATGGTTGACGCAAGTTCGATTTCTTCTGAAGAACTCGACGAAGAGTTGGAGAAGGGTTACACAGATATGAAAGCCGGAAAGACGAAGTCTGTAAAGGCTGCATTTTCCGACATCAGAAAGGAATATGAAATATGACGTTTGATGTACGGATTGCCGAACAGGCTGAGAAAGATCTTAGGGCAATTTATGAATACATCGCAATTGAATTGATGTCTCCGGAAAATGCCCTCGGACAGCTTGATCGCTTAGAGGAAGCTATCTGCAAGCTTGAGAGTATGCCTGAAAGGTTTCGAAAGTATGAAAAGGAGCCTTGGAAAAGCAGAGGACTTCATGTGTTTCCTGTAGATAATTACCTTGTCTTTTATATTCCCGATATTGATGAACATATCGTTACGGTCATTCGTGTTATCTATGGCGGAAGAAACGTAGACAAGGAATTGAAAAGGCTTCTGAAGTGATGAAACAATAACATAATGCGTATTGAGTGAAGGACACTGTTATTCGGTGTCCTTTTTCTATGTGCAATAACTTTTCGATTTCCGCTGTCACAGTGTATAGGTTTTGCCGGAAGCCGGAGGGAAAAAACAGCGAAAAAAGAAATTTCTTGGATTTCCGCTGTCACAGCGTATAGGTATTGCCGGAAGCCGAGGAGAAAAAACAGCGAAAAAAGAAATTTCTTTGATTTCCGCTGTCACAGCGTATAGGTATTGCCAGAAGCCGGGGAGAAAAAACAGCGAAAAAAGAGATTTCTTGGATTTCCGCTGTCACAGCGTATAAGTTTAGCCGGATCTACCCCAAAACACACCAAAACACCCCAAAACACCCCAAAACACCCCCAAAACCCAACCCGCATTCATTTCTATTGACGATTTCCCGAATCTATGATGTAATGGTTGCAATGTATTTTGACTGTGGTGTAACGTCCGGACCGAAAATAACTGGCCGGGACATCAGCGCCACACAAACGGGGAATCTAAAAGGAAATCAGCAAGGAAATCAATAAGCGAATCTACAAGGAAATCAATAAGGCAAACAATATAGCAATCAACAAATGGGAGGTTACACAAGCCATGGAAATGACGGTAGAGCTGTTTGACAGCATCATCAACACGTCACAGGACTGTGTTTTCTGGAAGGACAAGGAGCGGCGGTTTCTGGGTGTGAACCGGGCGTTTCTGGATTTTTAAGGCTTTAAGTCGGCGGAGGTGCTGATCAGCAAGACGGATGAGGACATGGGCTGGCACACATTGTGGGCGCCGCCAAACGGAGCCACAGGAGCTGGCAGGAAAATGAATGTGCCATTCTGTACTACCTTGCCGGGATCCTGGCTGAGGGCTGATAG
>JAGACB010000153.1 GCA_017614345.1 Lachnospiraceae bacterium | reverse complement strand
TTCCCCGCCATGAACGGGAAATATGCTCCCACGGAGGAAGATTATGCCGCGGATCCGGAGCTGGAGGATTCACCTATGGTCACCGAATACAATATCGATGAGGACCTGATCTACATGGCATTTTCCTATTCCGTCGGTGATACTGCAGATGAACTGATCCGAAAGCTGGCCCTTCAAAACGGCCTCGGTTACTTTGATATGTTTAATCTGTATCCGGATGAGAATACCCGGATCCAGGTGCCGCAGCTTTCCGTTACGGAATGGGCCAAGGGTGAAAAAACGGCGAGACAACTCTATGAAGAGTCCCTGAACCCGCCGAAGAAATCGTTCTTTTCAAAACTGTTCGGGAAGAAATAAAGGGAATAAGAATACTCTATAGAATGATAAGAGAGGGACTGCCTGCTTGGCAGTCTCTTTTTTGTGGGAAATAAATCAGATTTTTAGAGGATATTTATCTGTTGTTTATACTATAATTATAATAGTAAATTTAGTTACGCAGCGTGGGAAATAAGTGCTTTGATATTTGCTGAAAAGCGTTGTATTATCAATGTATAGAGGGGATTACCCGAGGGGATAAAAAAGCGAAAGGAGAATGGCTATGAAGAAACAAAATTTCAAAAAAATGATTCCTGTTACCTTTATTATCTGTTGTATGGCACTGGCTCTCGGTTGCGGAGGAAGCGGCGGTCAGAGCAGTTCCGGAACACCTATGACCGGTGGTGATCACAAGGAGAACGTAGCCAATAACGATAACAGCCAAAAGGATACTCCGGCAGAGACAGAAACGGAAAGCACATCGGAAGCTTCCGAAACAGAATCGACGGAGAATACCTACGAGCATAACCAGTACTACGATGTTGTGGAAACCGGAAGCTATGTCAATTCCATCGGAACTACTTATGTGATCCACAGAGTTTTGGCCAAAAAGGATGTGTCGATCAGTTCTACGATCATTGCCTTTGGTCCGGACGGAGCCGTGATCGGAAAGGGTTCCGATGATGTTGTTCTGACGAAGGGAGAATATAATTATTTCAGTTACGCCTACGAAAGCGATGTTTCCGAGGCTACCTTCCAGGCAACAGCAAAACCCAAGAGTGATTCCTTTATGAGCGGAGCTCGCGGTGCAGTTGAGATGGTTCAGTATAATCAGTCCGGAGATAATCTGTATGTTACCTTCAAACAGACCGACGATGACCTGGGGGCGTTTGCGAAGTTCAAGCTCCTGTTTTATAAAGATGATCAGATCGTAGGTCAGGAAACCGGCTATTTCAACATTTATGCTGAGAATCTGACCGGAAAGGATTCCACGGATGTGGCTGAGATCTGGGTTTTCGGAAAGAGTTTTGACCGGGTTGAATACTCATTTGAACCGTAATGAACCGAATTGGTAATTGATCAGGAAAAATGATCGGGATCATATGGTCGGAAGTAAATGACCAAGATAAATGAAAAGATCACCCTGGGGGATCCGAAAAAAGGCTCCCTTCAGGGTGATTCGCTTTTATCTGTTTTTCAGTTCTCTTTGCTGCTGCTTAAGATCTTGTAGAGCAGTTTGTAAAGAGTCTCTGCTTCCTCCTTGGTCAGGCACACGCAGGCGGCCATCTCTTCGGGGATGCTGAGTGCTTCTTTTTTCAGGGCGTCACCTTCTTCGGTGATACGGATCAGCACCTCACGCTGGTCGTCCTCGCAGCGCTTCCGGACCAGATAACCTTTGCTCTCCAGCTTCTTTAACATGGGAGTGAGAGTGCCGGAATCCAGATAGAGGCATTCCCCAAGTTCGCGGACATTCATTTCCCTGTGCTCCCAGAGGACCATCATGGTGATGTACTGGGTGTAGGTCAAGTCCAGGCGATCCAGTAAGGGACGGTATCTGCGGATCACTTCCTTGGAGCAGGCGTATAAAGGAAAGCAGAGCTGGCTTTTTAGACGCAGACAGTCATAGGTGTGATCGGTTTCGGGTTGTTTCTTTGCCATGGGTCTCACCTTCCGTTTCTGTCAATGTATGCACAGGCTGCGGTGGCGGAAACGGCTCCGTCGGCGGCAGCAGTGGTCAGCTGGCGGACTTCCTTGGTGCGGCAGTCACCGGCCGCAAAAATGCCGGGAACATTCGTCAGGCAGTTTTCTCCGGCAATGATATATCCCTTTTCATCGATGTTTACGAGAGAGGAAAATGCAGTATTATCAGGCATCTGTCCTATGGCGATGAACAGTCCGTCAACATTCAGGGCTGTTTCTTCACCGGTCACACGGTTTCGGATGAAAATGGAGGATAAGGTGGTTCTCCTGATGTTTGTCCCGGGGATATCCGATCCGTAGGTGGGGATCAGTGCGGTTATCTCACTGTTTAAGATGAAGGTGACATTTTCCTTTGCGGCAAGAGCCTCGGAAAGTGCAGCCTCACCCCGGAAGGTGTCTCTTCTGTGGATCAGATAGACATGGTTGCAGAGATTGGAAAGGTACATGGCATCCTCAAGGGCAGTATTGCCTCCGCCGTTGACGGCCACCACCTTCTTGCGGTAGAATCCGCCGTCACAGGTGGCACAGTAGGAAATGCCCGATCCGATAAGGTCCTGCTCTCCCTGAAGCCCCAAAGGACGGTTCTTTGCACCGGTGGCAAGGATCACGGCCCGACAGGATAATTCTTCCGTGGAGGTTAACACGGTAAAACCTTCCGGATCTTCAGGGCAGCCTTTTTGGATCCCTATTACATGAGTATAGCTGAGATCTGCGTCGAGGGCCAGGGCCTGCTCGTACAGACCGGTGGCAAAGTCAAAGCCGGAGATATTCTTGATACCGGGGTAGTTCACCACCTCGGGAGTGGAGATGATCTGTCCTCCGTAGGAAGTTTTCTCAAGCATGAGAACGCTTTTCCCGGAACGTCTTGCATAGATGGCTGCGGACATACCGGCAGTTCCGGCGCCCACAATGATAATATCAAACATAAAGCGATTCCTCCGAATGTTGGAAGTTTGGAGTCGTCTGTCTCACTGATAAGAGTCAAACGGAAAGTGTCGATTCATATAATGATTAATCAACGATGGTTGCAGACCGAAAGATCTGCAACCGGCTCGTTTTCAGTGTCATTTTACCAGTGCTGCGATCTGATCCTTCTGAACAAAGCCGATGGAGCGGTCCACAAGCTCACCGTTCTTGAATACCAGAAGGGTGGGAAGGGAGTTGACATCGTACTTGTCTGCCAGGTCGGGATCATTGTCCGTATCAAGCTTGCAGAACTTTGCGTCCGTTACCTCTTCGGAAACCTGCTCAACGAGCGGTGCGAGCATTCTGCAATATCCGCACCAGCTTGCCCAGAAATCCACCAATACGGGAACCTTTGAGTTTAATACCTCTTCTTCGAAATTTTCTGCTGTAACTGTGATCACTGCCATGTGTGTATCCTCCTTTTTGTAAAAACTTTTTTATGTAAAATGGTATTCCATTCGGAATCTTTTGTTACGCCTTCAAAAGCGCCTCGATCTTTTCTACCAGCTCCTCGGGCTTGACGGTGGGAGCGAAGCGTCCTACCACGTTGCCTTCCCGGTCCACCAGGAACTTGGTGAAGTTCCACTTGATGTTATTGCCGAGGGTGCCCTTCTGCTCGCTCTTCAGATAAGTATAGAGCGGATCCTCGTTCTTTCCGTTGACATCGATCTTGGAGAATCTGGGAAATGTTGTATGGTATCTCAGGGTACAGAACTGTCCGATCTCCTCGTTGGTTCCGGGAGCCTGATTGCCGAACTGATTGCAGGGAAAATCAAGGATCTCGAAGCCCTGATCGTGAAAGGCCTGATAGAGCTTCTCAAGTCCCTCATACTGGGGAGTGAAGCCGCAACCGGTGGCGGTGTTGACGATCAGAAGGACCTTGCCCTGAAAGGAGGAAAGGGATACTTCTTCGTTTTTGGTGTTGCGTACGGTAAGATCATAGAGTTTCATAAGGATTTTCCTCCGTAATTTTTTTTGGTTTTGTACAATTTGATTGTGTACAATCTTTTTATACCACGACCGGTTACATTCGTCAAGCATTTTTTCAAAAGTTTTTGTTTTTTCTTTTTTTTGGGGGCGTCACAGGTTGCATTTTTTAAATTGATTTGATAATATATATGTGTGAAAATATCGTCAAAAAGGAGGGAATATCTCCATGAAATGTCCATATTGCGGAACAGAAGATGCAAAAGTAGTAGATTCCAGATCCTTTGAGGACGGATGTGCCATCAAGAGAAGACGGCAGTGCCTGAAGTGTCTTCGTCGGTTTACTACCTATGAGAAGATCGAGACATTTCCCGTGATGGTCATCAAAAAGGATGATACGAGAGAGGCCTATGACAGAGGAAAGCTGGAGGCCGGCATCATCCACGCCTGCCACAAGAGGCCGGTATCGGCGGCTCAGATCACAGAGGCCATTGACCAGATCGAGAGCAGGATCTTTACAATGGAGGAAAAAGAAGTCCATTCCAGTGTGATCGGTGAGATGGTCATGGACCGTCTCAAGGAACTTGATGATGTAGCCTTTGTTCGATTTGCCTCGGTATACAGAGATTTTAAGGATGTTGAATCCTTCCAGCAGGAGCTGAATTTGTTAAGGGACAGAAAGACGAAATAACAATGAATTATGTGACAAAAAGGTTTTATCCTACCAGGTATGAATCCTCGGTCTATGAGATCGACTTTGAGGAGTTGTACAAGGAAGGATACAGGGGGATTCTTTTTGATATCGACAATACGCTTGTTCCCCACGGAAAGCCGGCGGACGATCGTGCCATAGCGCTGTTTGCAAAGCTTCGGGAGATCGGGTTTCATACCTATCTGATCTCCAACAACGGGAAGCAGAGGGTGGAGTCCTTTGCGGAACAGGTCAAAAGTGACTGTATCTTCGGAGCGTTGAAACCCAGCAGAAGGAACTATCGGGCGGCCATGAAGGCCATGGGAACCGATGAGAACAATACGATCCTCATCGGAGATCAGTTGTTTACGGATATCTGGGGAGCAAACCGGACCGGCATCGAGTCGATCCTGGTGGAACCCATTCAGGAATTTGAAGAGATCCAGATCGTGTGGAAGCGGAAGCTGGAGAGGAAGATCTTGGAGAAGAAGCCGCAGCCGGAGAATGCGTCGAAATGACGGAAGGCTTTTGATCTTCGGCAGGATCTGAAAGCTCCGTAAGAGAATCTGCGGTATGAAGAAAAAAGTTCTTGCTTTTTTGAAACAAGTAAAGTAAAATATCTCAGTATATGTCTGTCGGGGCGATGTGCGCCGGAAAAATGAGGCTGCAGCCTGACAGATCAATGATTGAAATCGACAGAAGAATATTGTCAGGAGGATTAGTTATGATTTCAGCAGGTGATTTCAGAAATGGTGTGACGATCGAGTTTGAAAACAGCGTATATACCATCATCGAGTTTCAGCATGTAAAGCCCGGTAAAGGCGCAGCTTTCGTAAGAACAAAGCTTAAGAATGTTAAGGGAAATGGTGTGATCGAGAGAACTTTCCGTCCTACCGATAAGGTTCCCACCGCAAGAATCGACCGTGTCGAGATGCAGTATCTGTATCTGGACGGCGACTTCTATGTATTCATGGACAACAATACCTATGAGCAGGTTCTGGTTCCCGCTGAGAACTGCCGTGAAGCTATGAAGTTCGTTAAGGAATCCGACAGCGTTAAGGTTATGTCTCACAACGGTGAGGTATTCTCCGTAGAAGCTCCCAAGCAGGTTATCCTTGAGATCACCGAGACCGAGCCCGGCGTTAAGGGTGATACCGCTACCAACGCAACCAAGCCCGCTACCGTTGAGACCGGCGCTACCATCAACGTACCGCTGTTCTGCAACATCGGCGACAAGATCAAGATCGATACCGAGACCGGTAAGTACGACGGAAGAGCCTGAGACGAAAACGGCATAAGGCCTCTGTTTTGATAAGAATCAGATCATTAACCGACAGATCCGAACGGATCTGTCGGTTTTTTTGTGCAGGCGACGAGCCGAAGTATGCCTGCCGCGTTTGTGCAAAGCAGGCATACTTTGTCGACTGCCGATGTTCAACCTTCCATGTCGGTTGCGTCTGTATCGTCAGCCTTCTCTGACCCTTCCGTTTCTTCATTCTCGGCGTTCAACTGTTCAAACAGAGTCTCCGTTTCATCCGAAAGGATCGAATAGGGATCCATATATCGTCTCCGGTTTTCGTAGAGGCTGTCTTCGAGAAGTGTCAACTGACGGTCCGTGAAGGAATGATTCTTCAGATAATCGAAAAGGTCCATGCGTCTGGGAGAGCGGATGGTGGTCTTTCCGGCCAGATAATCGAGGCTGACGTGGAACAGGTCTGCAAAAAGATTGATCTCCCGCCAGGTGGGTTCCCGGACACCCCGTTCGATCTTGGAGATGCTGCCCTTGGGCAGGTTCAGCTTTGCTTCCATATCATACTGGTTCAGCCTCAGCTCTCTTCTTAAATTGGCCAGCTTGATGCAGAATGCGATCCTGGCCGGATCGTTTCTCCGGTCTTCTTTGTTCATAGGCACAGTCCTTTCTCCGGGGATTCATAAATGTAGACCGAGTCGGAGAGACGCTCCACGGGATCTACATTTTCCCGGTTGACCTGATGCACCATGGTGCGGAGGGATTCGACCTGCGAGGGTTCGGGGTACAGACCGGTGCGGAGGGCACCAGAATGGTCTCGTGAACGGAGCTGGGAAGCACAAAGAAGCCGCAGCCCAGCTTGGCGAGGCACTCTTCCAGAAGCCCCGGATAGAGAATGGCAACAGCGCCGTAGAGGCGTTTGGGATTGGAGAGGACGTACATGGGACAGGCACTGACCGCATCCCGGCAGAACTGTCTCAGTTCGGGATCATTTTCCCCGTTGGGATCATTGGGATCTTCAAAAAACAGAGGATCCTCATCGGCCGGTTCGTTAAGGGAAGTGTCATGACATTTTTCCCTGCCGAAGATCTCATCGATCATGTTTTCGATATTCTGAAGCTTTGCAGGGAGAAGAAGAGGGGTATTCTCTGTGGCCAGCTCGTAAAGCTCTTCCTCTGTCACGCCCCAGGAATCCATGTTCTTGTTGTGGATCAGGGCCGTGGCAAAGTCGTGGCCGTTTTCTTCGGGAGTACGCAGAAGAATGTAATAGATGATGCTGAGGTCCAGATAGTCTCTGTGGGGAACGTCGCCTAAAAGCATGCGATTGGTCTCACGGTTGATGATCCGGCAGACAATGCGGTCCTTCAGACCTTCAAAATCGGAAAAATCAAGCTGATAGCAGTCCGGAATGGGATGGAGAACCGGATCGATACGTTTCAGGATCCGTTCGCACTGGTCCTGAATGAACAGGGGATCCCCGCCGTAGATCCTTCGAAATTCCTCGTAGAGATCCTGAAAATAAAGAGTCGGAACGATGTTCTGGTCCGGCAGGCGCGCCATAAGGGCGTCTAAGCAGGTGTCATTGTTCTTGATGACCTGCCGGGTGGTGAACTCGTAGTCCGTGTCAAGGGAACGCAGCATGGACAGCGTCCGGTTTAAATATTCTGAATAATCCATAACGGATGGTCCTTTCCGGTGATCCCGGCTAAGCCGGAACAGGAGAAAGGGAAAGCAGTAACCGTATTATAGCATACTCCTTCGGAGATTTCCATAGATAAGGAGCGAAGATTCTCCACAATCGGCGGAAAATGAGCCTATTTTTGAGAAAATTTATCAAAAACGGAGGAAAAACGGCTGAAAAAGTGGGCTCGAAGTGGTTGGGAGAAGGATAAAAAACGGGGAAAAGAAAAAAGTTCTTGCCAGTTTGGGAGAAATGATGTAAAATACTCTTCGGTTATGCACCTGTAGCTCAGTGGATAGAGCAGTGGCCTCCGGAGCCGCGTGCGTAGGTTCGATTCCTATCAGGTGCATTTTCCCTATATTTTGGGGATGTGTGGGAAAATTGCAGGTCTTCGGAGCTGCAAATAATAAGGATGGTTTGATCCGCTGCGGTGCAGTTTGGAATACCGGCTGCCGGGTGCATCAAACAGATTGCGGTGATCGGCCTTGCCTGATCATTGTATGTTGCAGGTCTTCGATCTGTAACTGTGGAGGAGTATGATGTCGGAACAAGACGAGAAGATTGTTGCGGGTGACGTCTCCGAAGAGTATGAACAGAAAGAGTCCGGGGAACAGAAGGAGGAGCGCAAGGCAGTGAATGCCGGTACTTCTTCTGCGGCTGCCAAGACTGCCGAACCTGAGAACCCCTGGCTGTACATGGCCATCGCAGTGGTGGGCATTGTCATGCTCTTTCTCCTGGTATTCTTTATCCGGGATCTTAAGAAGGTGATCGCGGGGGAGAATGATCCGGGCCTTTCCGGTCCTGTAGTGCTTACGGATGAGCATGTATCGACCGGTTCGGGGATCGATGTGATCGGACTGAACAAAAATAAATATTCGGAGATCAATACTTTGGTGGAGACCTATTTCAGTGCGGTCTTAACCAAGGATATGGATGTCCTGAACCGGATCGTGGAAGCAGAGCAGCCTCTGACGGAGAAGAATCTCCCGGATGCCGCAGCTCATATCGAGGCATATCAGAACATTGCCTGCTACACCATTGACGGACCCGTTCCGGGAGCTTATGTCGTTTATGTTTACTACGAAGGCAAGCTGACAGGGATCGATGCTCCCGCACCGAGTCTGGTCCGTGTTTATGTAAAGAAGCACTCTGACGGCGTCTTCTACATTTACCAGTCGGGACTGTCTCAGGAAGAGCAGGAATTCATTTCCCGCCAGGATGCAGATGAGGACGTACAGATCCTGATCTCCAAAGTCAATGACAAGCTGAGCCGTGCCGCAAAAGAAGATCCGGCACTGGACTCCTTCCTGGATAATCTTTCCAGCAAGGGCGAGAATCGTTGAAAAATAAAATTGAATCATAATGATCGGCCGCCGGGTGTTTTCATCCGGCGGTATTCTTATGTGCAGGCGACGAGCCGGGGGATGTCGGCCGTGCTTGCACAAAGCAGTAAAAAGTTTCTTTATATCATGAAAAAGAAGTATATCCAAACGAAGCGTTCTGTGGTATAATAATTCGATCATATCAAAATGGAGAAATTATGTTCCGGGCTGAGATGAAAGCCCCGGACAAGGAGAGGACAGAGAAATGAGTACGGATGCAGGATCGAAGAACGGCACAGCCGGAGAGATCAGATTTGAAGAGAAAAAACCGGAGGAGATGCTGGTCACGGATTTTGACTATGAGCTGCCTGAGGAACTGATCGCCCAGGATCCGCTGGAGGACAGATCCTCCTCGAGACTCATGATCCTGGATCCGGAGAGCGGAGCGGTGACTCATACCATTTTCCGGAATATCACGGAGGAACTGGAGCCCGGGGATACGCTGGTCATCAATGATACCAAGGTGATCCCGGCCAGACTTTACGGAAGCAGGGAAGGAACCGGTGCACTCATTGAGGTACTTCTTTTAAAGAGAAGACCCGGAGATGTGTGGGAGGTTCTGGTGCGGCCCGGAAAGAAGGCCAAGCCCGGTACCGTGATCGTATTCGGAAACGGAGAGCTGAAGGGCGAGGTAACGGACATCGTGGAGGAAGGAAACCGCTTGATCCGGTTTTCCTATGAAGGGATCTTTGAGGAGATC
>JAGACB010000003.1 GCA_017614345.1 Lachnospiraceae bacterium | reverse complement strand
GGCTATCACTTTTAGCAAGAAGGTGACAAGGGGACGGGCCGGTTGCAGGTCAGAGACCTGCAACATTGTCACCAAAAGAAGAAGCACAGCACTTTCACAAGGAAAGCGCTGTGCCCTGTAAACATTTCTTTTTCAGTTATCCATCACAGCCAGCCGGGCTCGTACATGAACATGGGGCCTAAGATGGTTCCCGGGCCGTGGTTCACACGTTCCATAGCGGGGATGGTGCAATAGTACATATATCCGCCTGCATTGTTGTGACCTGCCAGAGCGTCGTAAACGGCCTGCATGGTAGATGCGGAAGGAGTATATGCGGTGCTGGCTCCGTTGAACTGACCGGGTGCATATACAACGCCGGGAATGGAGTAGCCCCAGATACCGCTTAAGTAGCGGTTGATGATGATGTTGGCAATTGCAAGGCGGATGGAATAATCCACATAGCCTGCCTCCATCTCGCAGACACAACCGATCAGATAAGCATCATCATAGCTTAAGATCACGGGGTTTCTGGTGCAGCCGCCGGTTGCAGCGGATGCGTAGATGGCCTGTGCAGTTGCGTTATCTCTGGCGATCCTTGCCTGTTCTGCAAGATATGCTGCCTCTTCTTCAAGAGTTACGGCACACTTCATCATGTAAACGGGCTCCAGGAACGCCTTGCTGACAAATCCTGTCACGCCGGCTTCGCTGGTCACGTTGCACCAGCCGTCCGGGGTCAGATCATTGACCACAACGTAATTACCGGCATATACCTGACCCAGAAGATTCTCTCCCAGCTCAGGAGTGTTACGGATGTTCAGAGTCTCGGTGGTAACCTTGGCTGCAAGATATCCGTAATTATTTTCCTTGACGATCCTTGCGGCTTCGTGGTCTGTGGCAACAAGGTTGGCACTGACCCATCCGAGGACATTACCGGATGAGATCTGGATCCAGGTTGCATCGGCATTGGCTGCAACACACTCTCCGTAAGATCCCTTGTACAGCTTTCCGATCACGGGCTGATCAAGCCCCGGGCCGGAACGAATGTTGATGTACTCGTCAGCGATGGCTGCAGGATTCGGTGTTACCTTTCTGGTAAATGCTTTCGCTACCAGATCCACATCTGTCTCCGGGGCTACGGGAGCAGTTACTTCCGGTCCGGCAGGCTGCTCATGTCCGGGACCAATGGGACCGGGATCGGCAGGACCGTTTGCTGCAGGATCATTTCCTTCAGGACCTGCAGGACCTTCGGGGCCGGCAGGGGTTCCGGGTTCAGGCTGTGTCTCGGGTTCCGGAACAACTTCAGGTTCCGTAACAACCTCGGGCTCTGTTACCGTTTCAGGTTCCGGCTGAGTTTCAACAGGAGCCTCAGTCTCGGTCACAACAGGTGCCTCGGTCTGAGTTTCGGTAGGAGCCTCAGTCTGTGTCTCCGTGGGAGCTTCCGTCTGAGATCCGCTCTGTGATTCAATTGTATCCGTACTGCTTTCGTTTTCGCTCTCGGCGTCTAAGCCTGCCTCCGGACTTTCGGTTTCCGCATCCTCTGTAGGAGCCTCTGTTTCGGTCTCCTGCAAAGTGGTTTCTTCGTCGGTCTCCTCCTCACTGCTTGCAAGAGCATCGATCCCGGCCAGACCGGTGATAACGGTCTGAGGCTTTCCGGAAAGGTTATTGCCCTGCTCCACAATGGTCAGTTCGTAGGCTGCCTGCTTTTCTGCCATCTTTTCGTCTCCGAGAAGATGAGCCGGAGTCTGCTCCGCTGCAGTACTGCCTTCCCTTTCTGCTTCCATATCTGCGATGGTGGAAAAGATTCCCAAACCGTCCAGTTCCGCACCGGATGTGGCCAGCACACCGGAAAATACGAACACTGCCGCAGTGGTAGCAAGTGCAGCTATGCTGCCGGGGAAACCTTTTTTCATTCGTTTCATGAATGTCTCCCTGTGCTTATATGCACCTAGGACCGAACCGGGAATTCTTCTTAAAAATCCTCGCTTCGGCTAATTGTTACAATTTTGTTACTTTCGCATATTAACAAAAAAATCCGTTTTTGTCAAGAAAAACGGATCATTTTGTAACATTTTGTAACAATTTAATAGATTTTTTACATTTTCAGTCGATTTTCGACCCATGTTTTTCTCACATTGTGAGAAAATCGTCTTTTCAGGTGCTCGTTTTCGCACTTTAAGGGAGTTTTTCAGAGACGATATCTTTAGAATTTTGAGGTATTTTTCCGGGGAAAATGTTACAAAACAGGCAACATTTTGCCAAGAATCCGGACCGGATCCGGCGTTTTTGATCAGAGAACTACGGATCCGTTTCATAAAAAACATCTGAGATCAATCTACGCTCCGTCTCACTCTCGCGGCTTCAAAAGCGATGAGGGAAGCCGCCACTGCTGCATTCAGAGACTCCACCTTACCAAGCATGGGAATGTGTACCTTCTCATCCGCTGCCGCCGTCATGGCCTCTGTCAGGCCCTTGGATTCGTTGCCGATGAGGATGGCCGAGGGCTCATTCCAATCCACCGTGTCATAGCTCTTGCTGCCCGCATCCAGGTGGGCTGCATAGATCCTGACTCCCGCAGCCTTCAGCTCCTCTGCGGTCTTCTGAAGGTCCTCCGAGATCAGATGGGGAACCCGGAAAATGGCTCCCATGGTGGAGCGGATCACCTTGGGATTATAGGGATCCACGGAATCTGCGCTTAAGATCACTCCGGTCACTCCGGCGCCCTCACTGCTTCTTAAGATGGTTCCCAGATTCCCGGGATCCTGAAGATTCTCCAGAAGGATCAGCAGGGGCGTGCCCCGATCCTTTGCGATCATATCCGCCGTGGTATAGACCTTCTGACGGACCACAGCCAGGATCCCCTGAGGGGTCTGGGTGTCTGAGATCTTTGCAAAGACCGGATCACTGACCAGAAATGAAGAAACCCCGGAAGGGATCTCTTTGACGATCTCCGGATGCTCCTTGGCAAAATGCTCGGACATCCAGACCTCGCAAAGATCTTCTTTCGGGATCTCCACGAACATCTTGATCCCTTCTACCGGATAGAGCTGCCGTTTCTTCCTTGCGGAAGCCCTGGAGACGAGCTCCGTAATCTCCTTGATCCTGGGATTTTTCATAGAAGTGATCTCGATGTTCATATGATTATCTGATGTATTTTCAGTTCGGATACATCATTTTTCTTGATGTATTATCGGTTCGGATACACCATTTTCCTTTCTGATGACACACTTTCGTGGTGTAATTACTTCAGTCTGTATTTCAGGCAAAAACGCCTTCGTTCCTGTTTTTCATAGGGAAAATGTACGATCATTTCCTCTTTTTCAGCTCCGGATGAGCCTCGTAGAAGGAATTCTTGTCGGCGTACATTGCCTCATCCGCATTGTGAAGAGCGGTACGGACGTCCATGGACTCAGGGCCGTAGCAGGTACCGATGGCCATGCGGACATTCTTCGATGCTTCGCAATTTGCCCGGAGATTCTTGACCAGCTGATCAAACTCCGCCTCGGTATGGCCTTCCACCAGCACCATAAATTCATCGCCGCCTACACGGAATACGCTGCACTCGGCGGAGAAGGTGGCTCGAAGGACGTCTGCAGCATCCTGCAGCAGATGGTCTCCGGCAACATGGCCTTCCTCATCGTTGATGGTCTTCAGACCGTTCAGATCCGCGAAAATGACGCCGTAGGAGCCGATGATGGGATTATCCCCGGAGACGATGTCGGACACGCGGTTGTTCATGGCATTACGGTTATAGAGACCGGTCAGAAGGTCGGTATCACTTAAGATCTTCAATCTCTTGAACAGCTGACGGTTGGAGATCTCCGCTGCCAGAAGGAAGGTTGCAACCTCAAGATTGCCCTTGATCTCCAATGTCCTGTCGCTGTTGAAGTTGGTGGCCATAATGTAGCCGATGGTCTCGCCGCCGGCCTTCAGAGGATAGATCACCAGGCTGTAAACGCCGGCAGCCACCAGGGATTCATACCACTGCAGGCTCTTCTCCTTCAGAGTCTCCAGTTCCTTTGCATCATGGATGATATAGCAGTTACTCTCTGAGATCATCCGATCCCAGATCTCGATCACGTTGAAAAATTCAGGGGTCAGGAAGGCATCGGAATCGGGGATCTCCTCTCCTTCTGCAATACTCTCGCAAAGCAGGGATGCACTTCTTTTCTTGAAATCCGTAAGGATGATGTTACACCGATTAGCTTCGCAATGCTCTCGGATCTCACGGATGATGGAATCCATGGACGCCTGGAAATCATCGGACTCTCTGAGGCGCACACTGATGGAAAGCATCCTCATGGCGGTCTCAGGCGCCACATCCGAAAGCTTCTCGGCATCCATTTTTGAAGTCATATCGTAGGAAAACAGATAATACCCCTTGTTCGGTTCATCCGAGATCAAAGGGATCATATATACTTCCATCCACGCATTGTACTGACCGGCATCCACATAGGCATGAATCATCCGGTTCTCCCTGATGCATCGATAGCTCATCGCCTCATAATTGCGATCTCCGGGCACATAAGAATCATAAGGACGCCCGGGCACAAAGTCCTCCCGTTTGGTACGGATGGTGCCGAGATACTGATCATTTGCAGCCTCTAAGCAGATCTCCCCGCAGGAACCGTCCGGATTCAGCTTTACCGAAAGTACGCTGGCGATGGTTTTCACTTGAGAGATAAATAAATCGAAGTTCATAACGCATACCCCCTTGAGAGAATACCCCAGATAAATTGTACCAATAAACGAGCAGTTTTTCCACCCTTTTTTCTCATTTTTCACAAAAAAAACCTGCAGCCCGTAAAAGCTGCAGGATCGGAGTATCTGTATTCAATTATTATCTTGTCATTTCCTTGCTGACCTGGATCATGAAAGGATCCAGAGTCTTGGTCATGCCCAGAGCTTCCTGGATGTCATAATCACAGTACTTGCCTTCGCGGAAGCATACCACTCTCTTGGACTTGCCGGCTGCGAGAAGCTCAACAGCGTAAGCGCCCATCATGGTTGCATGAAGTCTGTCCACAGCAGTGGGAGTACCACCACGCTGAATGTGGCCGATGATGGTTGCACGGGTCTCAATGCCGGTAGCAGCCTCGATCCTCTTAGCCATATTCATGGAATCACCCACGCCTTCTGCGTTGATGATGATGTGATGCTTCTTGCCTGCTTTTCTCAGGGCAATGATGTGCTCGATCAGAGCCTGCTCGTTGTTATCATAGGTCTCGGGCAGGAGAATGTCCTCTGCTCCGTTTCCGATGCCGCACCACAGTGCGATATATCCTGCATGACGTCCCATAACCTCGATGATGCTGCAACGCTCATGAGAGGTAGAAGTATCACGGATCCGGTCAATGGCTTCCATAGCTGTATTTACAGCAGTATCGAAACCTACGGTATACTCGGTACAGGGAATATCCAGGTCAATGGTTCCGGGAACACCAATGGTGTTGATACCGAAATAAGCAAGTCTTGCAGCGCCCTTGAAGGAGCCGTCGCCGCCGATGACAACCAGGCCGTCGATGCCGTGCTTCTTGCAGATCTCAGCACCCTTCATCTTGCCTTCATCGGACATAAATTCCATACATCTTGCGGTTCCGAGAATGGTTCCGCCGCGCTGAATGATCTCAGATACGCTCTTGGAATCCATATCCTTGATCTCCTCATCAAGAAGGCCTGCGTATCCTCTTTCAATTCCCTTAACCTTGAGTCCCTTAGACAATGCACTCCGCACAACGGCACGGATCACCGCATTCATACCCGGTGCATCTCCACCGCTGGTCAGCACACCTATTGTCTGTACTTTGCTTTCCATGATTTGTCACGCCTCCACATTTCTATCGATCCCGTCCACTTTCAGGTACGAGTCCACCGAAATCATATTCTAAACGAAAACGTTTACTATTGCAATAGCCTTTTGTTCATTTAGTGAAAAAATAATTATTTTTCCTCTGTTTTTTATTGTTTTTTACCATTTTTACGAAAAATTCCCGCCGATGTTTCTGTATTTCAAGAAAACGTTTTCGCTCTGATGGCTCAGGTTCTTTTTTCAAATGAAAAACAGATCATCATGCTTCTGCCTCTGTGATCTTCGGCATTATACTTTCTTGCTCTTCTTCCAGGGAATGTACCTTACTGCGGTCTGATCATCTCCCACGATCTTCCGGATGCTCTCGAGAAGTTCCTCAGTGACCTTCACGAAATTAGCAGCAGGAAGTCTGCGGAAGGACCGTTCCTTCTTCAGGTAGATCACGGGCTGATCCGGACCGTCTCCGGTCAGAAGGTCGCTGACCGCCTGCTCCTTCTCGTGATAGGTCTCCAGATCGGGAAAACGGATCCACAGCTCCCGGGGTGCATTCTCAAACAGGATCATCTCGGAGGCCAGGACCTTGCCGGTCTCTTCATCGTCCATGGAGGCGGTTCCGGCGATCAGAAGGCGATTGCCGGCCACCAGAAGAGAATTGTAACGGTCAAACTCTCTCGGGAACAGGATCACCTCAACGGAGCCGTACAGGTCTTCCATTGTGATAAATGCCATTGCCGCGCCGTTCTTGGTATTCTTCACGGTCTTGGAGCGGAGGATACCGCCGATGACCACACTCTGGCGGTCCCGGATCACCTTGCCGCCCTCCTCTTCCGCATCATATTCCTCTTCCTGAGGAAGGAAGTCGGAAGAATGAGCCGTCACGGAGGCGACCATAAGGTCTAAATATTCTTCCAGCGGATGTCCGCTGACATAGTGCCCCAGCACCTCCTGCTCAAACTCCAGCAGGTCCATGCGGTTGTATTCCTCCACCTTAGGCAGATTGTCCCCGTAGGAGTCGGAGGAGCCGGTTTCCTGGCGCACTTCAACGCCTTCCGTAGCCACGCCGGAGAAGTTCAGGAAATCAAAGAGGGTCATCTGTCCCTCCACCTCTGTGGCCTTGGCCTTCCAGACACTGTCAAAGATGCCGTTGAAGGCGATCATCTTCTGCTTGCGGTTGCCGGGGATGGAATCAAAGGCACCGGCCTTGATCATATTTTCCACCATACGTTTGTTGATCTCGCGACTGTCCACACGTCTTGCGAAATCGCTGAGGGACGTGAAGGGACCGTGCTTCTCCCGCTCCTCCTTGATCCGGTCAACGGAGGCGGTACCCACGTTCTTGATGGCGGAGAGGCCGTAGCGGATGGCCAGCTTATCCTCCTCCGTCCGCTCCACCGTAAAGAGGGCGGAGCTGTGATTAATGTCAGGCGGCAGGATCCGGATGCCCATTCGCCGGCATTCTTCAATGTAACCCGTGATCTTGGAGGTCTGATCAATGACGGATGTCATGAGAGCCGCCATGAATTCCACGGGATAATAGCACTTTAAGTACGCCGTCTGGTACGCCAGCACCGCATAGCAGGCCGCATGAGACTTGTTGAAGGCATACTTCGCGAAGTCGATCATCTCATCGTAGATCTTGTTGGCAACCTCCTCGGAAATACCCTTGGCAATGCAGCCCGGGATCCCTTCCTCCTTGTTGCCGTAAACAAAGTTCTTCCGCTCCTGCTCCATGACAGAGGTCTTCTTCTTACTCATGGCGCGGCGAACCAGGTCGCTTCGGCCCATGGAATAGCCCGCCAGGTCGCGGACTATCTGCATGACCTGCTCCTGATACACAATACAACCGAAGGTAGGGGCCAGAATGGGCTCCATTTCGGGGCATTCAAACCGGATCCGCTTGGGATCGGCCCTGCCCTCCAGATATCGGGGGATAAAGTCCATGGGCCCCGGCCGGTACAGGGAAATGCCCGCAATGACATCTTCCAGGTTCACGGGCTTTAAGATCTTCATGAAGTTTCTCATGCCTGTACTTTCCAGCTGGAAAATGCCTTCGCAGTATCCGCTTCCTATGGTTGCAAACACTCTGGGATCGTCCATGGACAGATCCTCAATGTCGATGACATCGCCGGAATCGATCATGGCCATCTTGGTGGCCTGATCAATGATGGTGAGGTTCCGAAGGGCCAGAAAGTCCATTTTCAAAAGGCCCAGTTCTTCCAGGCGTCCCATGGTGAATTGAGTGGTCACAATGCCTTCAGCGTTCTTGGAAAGAGGCACATAGTCATCCACCGGACGGCCGCTGATCACAACGCCCGCTGCGTGAACGGAGGTATGCCTGGGAAGCCCTTCGATCTGCTTGCTGTAATCGATCAGCTCCCGGACCTGAGGGTCGTTTCTGTACAGTTCCTTTAACTCGGAAGACTCCGTGAGAGCCTTGGCCAGGGTCATCTTCAGTTCCGTGGGAACCAGCTTGGCCACCCGATCACAGAAGCTGTAGGGCAGATCCATGACACGGCCCACGTCCCGGATAGCCGCCCGGGCTGCAAAGGTACCGAAGGTGATGATCTGAGCCACACAGTCGGCACCGTATTTTTCCGTAACATAATCAATGACTTCACCCCTGCGTTCATAGGCAAAGTCCACGTCAATATCCGGCATGGACACACGCTCGGGGTTTAAGAAGCGCTCAAACAGCAGCAGATACTTCATGGGATCGATGTTGGTGATCTCCAGGCAGTAAGCCGCCATACTTCCGGCTGCAGAGCCTCTTCCCGGTCCCACCAGGATCCCATGATCCTTTGCATACCGGATATAATCCCAGACGATGAGGAAGTAGTCCACATAGCCCATGTTCCGGATGGTATCCAGCTCGTACTTCAGCCGCTCCATGTACTCGGTCAGCACCGCTTCGGAACGCTCCTTCCCGTTCTCGTCCTCATAATACCGTTTGGTAAATCCGTTGACGCACAACTCTTCAAGATACTCGTAGGCCGTCATTCCCTCGGGCAGGGGATGATACTTCGGCAATTTCAGTTTGCCGAACTCGAACTCCACATGACAACGCTCCGCGATCTCATGGGTCCGCTCCACTGCATCCGGCGCATAGGGAAACAGCGCCCGCATCTCCGCTTCGCTCTTCAAACAGAACTGGCCCTTCTCATAACGCAGCCTGTCCTGATCATTTAACTTCTTTCCGGTCTGGACACACAGGAGAATGTCATGGAACTGCCAGTCCTCTTCCCGGACATAGTGAGAGTCATTGGTGGCCACAAGAGGAATGCCCGTTTCCTTGGAAAGCCGCAGGAGACCGGCATTTACCTGCTTTTGAAGAGGAATGCCGTGATCCTGAAGCTCCAGGAAGTAATTTCCCTCCCCGAAGATCTTCAGGTACCGAAGGGCTGCTGCCTTCGCATCCTCGTAATGATCCGAGCCCAGGTACCTTGCCACCTCGCCTGCCAGACAGGCGCTCAGGCAAATGAGTCCCTCATGATACTTCTCCAAGAGCTCCATATCCACTCTGGGCTTATAATAAAAGCCTTCCGTATAACCACGGGAGACCAGCTTCATCAGATTCTCATAGCCCGTCTGATTCTCCGCCAGAAGGATCAGGTGAAAATACTTAGAGTCGGAAACATCCTCACTCCGCTCCTTCGGTTCCCGGTCAAACCGGGATCCCGGAGACACATAGACCTCGCAGCCGATGACAGGGTTGATCCCCCGCTCCTTGCAGGCCAGATAAAATTCGATCACACCGAAAAGATTCCCATGGTCGGTGATCGCCAGGGAATCCATTCCCAGCTCCTCGGCCCGTGCCACCAGATCCCCGATCTTGGCCGCACCGTCAAGAAGACTGTACTCCGTATGTACATGTAATGCCGTAAATGCCATATAACCACCCCGTGAAGTGTATCAACAGCCGTACCCATCCGGCTCTTATTCAGACATTGATTTCTTTGTACCTTATGAAAGGTTATTATTTCCTGCGATCACTTATTACCATTGTTCGCAGTTTCTGCCTTCTCTGTAGAAACTATATTTCCGTTGTCTGCAGTTTCTGAGCTTTCTGCAGTCGATTTATTACCATTATCAGTAACTTCTGCATCCACTGAATCAGACGAGTCAGCCGCATCTCCGCTCAAAATTCCGTCCATGAATGCGTAGATCTCCTCCCGCCCTGCCTTGCTTGTGGCAGAGAAAGGGATCAGCAGATCTGTCTTCCGCATTCCCAGGGAATTTCGGATCACCTTCAGATGAGACGGGATCTGAGACCGGCCGATCTTGTCGGACTTGGTTGCGATCACGATCACATTCTCAAAATCATTTGCCCTAATCCACTCAAACCTCATCTTGTCACCGGCGCTGGGCTCATGCCGGATGTCCACCAGTAGGAACACCGCCTTCAGCTGCTTGCTGGTCCGAAGATACTTTTCGATCATCTTTCCCCATTTTTCCTGGGTGGTCTTCGAAACCTTCGCATAGCCGTACCCGGGCAGGTCCACAAAGTACAGATCCTGCTCTGCCTGGATCCGATAGTAATTGATGGTCTGGGTCTTCCCCGGCTCCGAGGACGTCCTGGCAAAAGACTTCCGCATCATTAACGCATTGATCAGGGAGGACTTCCCCACATTGGACCGACCCGCAAACGCAAACTCCGGCGCCTCATTTCTCGGAAGCGTTGAAGTAATGCCGCAAACCGTTTCCAGTGCAACGTTTTTCACTTTCATGTTTGATCTGTTCCTCCCTTCTGGATTTGTGTTCATGCTTCTGACTGTAAAAAACTGAAAAAATCGCCTTTGTACAGTCAACCAACGCAGTCACAGTTCGGATTTTCTTACTTCTGACTGCATAAACTGCAAAAACCTTCACTTTTGCAGTCGCTTTACACTGCCACTGGCCTGATCAACTTGCTTTCGACTGCATAAACTGCGAAAACCTTCACTTTTGCAGTCGCTTTACACTGCCACTGGCCTGATCAACTTGCTTTCGACTGCATAAACTGCGAAAACCTTCACTTTTGCAGTCGCTTT
>JAGACB010000152.1 GCA_017614345.1 Lachnospiraceae bacterium | reverse complement strand
ACAAACAGGAACAGGAAATAGATCCCGTTGCCGAAGCAGATCTCTGCCTGAACATAGCCGTTGTAATAGGGGATCAGGGCTGCCCAGCCGGGTTTTCCCGCTTTCTCGAAGATCTTCCAGAAGCTGATGACGGCAACCAACGCGCCTACAACGATCAACGCAAAAAGGCCGATCCATACCAGGAAGAACACTCCCGTGAACAACATCTCGATCACAATGATAATGATCGCAAAGAATGACATAAACCAGTTGCTCGGGTTCTGATAGCTTGTACTGTTTGCAAGTACTGTAGTAATAAAAGGTTCCATAGCAAGAATCCAGGTCATGTTCCATTCCCTCCTTATGAAAAATGATTACGGACTCATTATAGCAGAAAGGGCCTTAATAATCCATAACAGCACCATACGATAATCTGAACGTTTTTTTAACACATCTATTTGCAATCCTTATGAAAACATGGTAAAATTTTTGGATAACGAAAGGAGCGGCATGCACTTCATGCCTGAGTAATAGAATGGGTAAATTATTTAATCTGGATAGTCCTTTTTGGCGCTTTGTCGGAAAACTGGCAGACGCGGTCCTCTTAAATCTCATGTGGATCCTGTTTTCCATTCCCATCGTGACCATAGGAGCTTCCACCACCGCACTGTACTATTGCACCATGAAGGTGGCCAGTGACCGGGAAGGATCTTCCCTGTTCCGGGATTTCTGGAAATCCTTCAAGTTGAACTTCAAGCAGTCCACCATCATCTGGCTGATCTGCCTGGCCCTCATGGCCTTCTTTGCACTGGATATATATTTTTACTGGGGCATGGAAAGTCAGCTCTCTTCGATCCTCTGCATCATCTTTGTAGTCTTTGCACTGGTGCTGGTATGCACCATGTTCTACCTGTTCCCGCTCCAGGCAAAGTTCTATAATCCGATCCGGAAGACATTTTCCTTTGCACTGATCATGCAGATCCGCTACTTCCACTGGACTCTCCTGATGGCTCTCATTGCCGCTCTGGTAGGTGTGGCCACCTTCTATTACAGCCCCATGATCATCTTCGGAATGGGTCTGGTGGCTTTTCTGCAGTCCTACATTCTGAACCATGTGTTCAAGAAATACGCTCCCGAAGAGGATCCGGATGAGATCCGGATGAATGAAGCCGCCGAAAGTGAGGCTCCCACACACGTGGTCATCAACGAGCAGATCACTGCCGCTGCCGGCGCCGGCCTCTTAAACAGAGAAAACTTAGGATCCCTGAGCGGTGCGGAAGAAACCGCTTCTTCTGAAACCGATCCCGTGAATGACTCCTATTCAGAGGAAAATGTTTTCGACCGGGAATCAGATCATATCGATCACGAAGAAACATCCGATCAGTAAATCCACACAGCGGACACTGTAAACGGAGCTCTGATCACTTACAATCATCATACCAAACGAAAAGAAGGCGATCATATGCGTAAAACCAAGATCATCTGTACCATCGGACCTTCCTGTTCCGATAAAGAAACTCTGACGGAGATGTTTCAGGCCGGAATGAACGTTGCCAGACTGAACTTCTCCCACGGCACCCACGAGGAACACAGCGAAAAGATCCGGCTCCTGAAGGAGATCCGGGAAGAACTGGACATCCCCGTGGCCATCATGCTGGACACCAAGGGCCCGGAATACCGGATCGGTGAGTTTGCAGACGGAAAGATCTTTTTAAATGACGGGGATCGGTTTACATTTACCACGGAAAAGATCATGGGAGATCAGAACCGTGTTTCCGTCAGCTATCACGACCTGGCCAAGGAGCTTACCGCAGGCGACCGGATTCTGGTAAATAACGGTCTTCTGGATTTCGAAGTTCTTGAGAGTAACGGAACGGAGCTGGCCTGCAAGGTCATAAGCGGCGGAGAAATGTCCAGCCGTAAGAGCATGAGCTTTCCCAACAAGGTGCTGAAGCAACAGTACTTAAGTGAGCAGGACCGCTCGGACCTTCTGTTCGGCATTGAGCAGGACGTGGATTATGTAGCCTGCTCCTTCGTCTCCTGCAGGCAGGACCTGCTGGACGTACATGAATTCCTTAACGCCAACGGCGGCAGTGACATCGACATCATTGCCAAGATCGAGAACCAGGCCGGCATCGACAACATCGAAGAGATCTGTGAAGAATGCTCCGGTATCATGATCGGCCGCGGTGACATGGGCGTGGAGATTCCCTTCGAGGAGCTCCCCGGCATCCAGAAGCAGCTCATCACCAAGTGCCGCATGCTGGGCAAGCGTGTCATCACCGCAACGGAGATGCTGGAATCCATGATCCACAACCCCAGACCCACCCGTGCGGAAACCTCCGACGTGGCAAATGCAGTCTACGACGGCACCAGTGCCATCATGCTCTCCGGTGAGACCGCTGCAGGAAAATACCCTGTTCTCGCCTTAAAGACCATGGCAAGGATCGCCGAGCGCACCGAGAATAACATTCATTATGAAAAGCGTTTCCGCAATGCGGACTTCCAGATCCGGAACACCACAGATGCCGTATCTCACGCAGTCTGCGGTCTGGCCATTGACGTGAATGCAAAAGCCATTGCCGTCTGCACCCTCTCGGGTATGACCGCAAGAATGGTTTCCCGCTTCCGCTCACCTGTGGACATCATTGCCCTGACCACCAGCGAGAAGACCCGCAGAAAACTGTCCCTTTCCTGGGGTGTAACGCCTGTTATCTGTGAGACCTACGACTCCACGGACGTCCTCTTCTTCGCAGCAAAGAATGCCACAAAGGCCACCTTCAAGTTAAGCAAGGGCGATATCATCGTCACCACCGGCGGTCTGACCGGAGCAGGTTCCGGAAATACCAACCTTTTGAAGATCGATGTGATCTGATCGAAAAACAGATATCACATCCGAAAAGAATTTCATGATACTGTCGGGGAACCTGTATTCCTGGTTCCCCGTTTTCATTTTCCTCTGCTCCTCTTCGACATGCTTATGTAATAACGTCTGTTATCTCCATTCCCAAAAAACGCTTGATTTTCATAATTGTTTCGTATAGAATTGAAAATGTAAGCATAGAAGAACGAATGTCAGGCGAAATACAGTCGTATTTCTCGGTAATGTCTGAAAGCGAGGTAAAAACCATATGCAAGGCGTCAAACTTGTGTTACAGCTCTTAAGCGGCGTGGCTCTGTTCCTGTTCGGAATGTCTCTCATGGGAGACGGTCTGAAGAAGGTAGCAGGTTCCAAAATGGAAATGGTGCTCTGGAAGCTCACCAATAATCCGATCAAGAGTGTTTTGTTAGGTGCTGTGGTCACCGCGGTGATCCAGTCTTCTTCGGCGACCTCCATCATGGTCATCGGTTTTGTAAACTCCGGTATCATGACCTTATCACAGGCCATCGGTATCATCATGGGTGCCATCTTAGGTACCAGTGTCACCGGCTGGATCATCTCCCTTTCCTCCGTGGAAGGTATGGAAGGTGCCGGTTCGATTCTTTCTCTTTTATCTACTTCCAACATCACTGCGGTAGTTGCCATTGTGGGCATCGTCATCCGCATGGTCAGCAAATCCCAGGAGAAAAAGCATATCGGCGATATCCTCTTAGGCTTCGCCATTCTGATGTTCGGCATGAGCTCCATGAGTGACGCAGTTGCTCCTCTTCAAAAAAATGCCGGTTTCGTCAACCTTTTGACCAGCTTTTCCAATCCTGTCCTCGGTATCATCGTAGGTCTTCTCTTTACCACGATCCTTCAGAGTGCATCGGCTTCCACCGGTATTCTCCAGGCGTTGTCCAAAACGGGTGCCATCAGCTTCAGTGTCGCATTTCCCATCATCATGGGTATCGGTATCGGTGCAGCCTGCCCCGTACTGATCTCCTCTGTCGGTGCTAACAAAAACGGAAAGCGTACCTCTCTCATTTATCTTCTGATCGATGTGCTCGGTGCCATCCTATGCAGTATCTTATTCTACGGAGCAAATGCCATTTTCCATTTTGCATTCCTGGACGCAACCATGAACCCGGTGACCATCGCTTTGTTGAACACCCTGTTCCGACTGGCTACCATCATCCTGGTAATGCCTTTGGCAAAGCTTCTTGAGAAGTTCATCGTGACTGTGATCCCCGACGATCCTGCTGCGGAAAATGAAAATGCCGAGATCGACCGTCTTGAGGAACGTTTCATTGCCCACCCCGCTCTTGCTATTGAGCAGAGCCGTATCGCTTTAAACAGTATGGCCCGGAAGGCCAAAAAGAACCTGTACCGCTCCATCGATATGCTGAGCAACTACTCAGAGGAGCGTTATCGCAAGATCCAGGAGAAGGAAGATGTCATCGATACCTACGAGGATAAGCTGGGTTCTTACTTAGTTCAGCTGACCGGTAAGGAAATGACCAAGTCCCAGAACCGTGAGGTTTCCAAGATCCTGCATACCATGAGCGATTTCGAGCGGATCGGCGACCACGCCGTGAACATCACCGAATGCGCCAAGGAATTGAATCAGAAGCACATCGTCTTCTCCGATGAAGCTGAGGACGAGCTGGAGCTCCTGACCCGTGCCATCCACGAGATCGTGGATATCACCACGGAAGCCTTTGAAAAGGAAGATGTCAACTTGGCCTACCGCGTAGAGCCCCTGGAGGAAATGATCGACCTCTTGTGCGATGAGATGAAGATGCGTCACATTGCCCGGATCCAGCGCGGAACCTGTACCTTAAACCACGGTTTCGTCTTCAACGATCTTCTGACCAACTACGAGCGCGTGGCAGACCACTGCTCCAACGTAGCCGTTGCCATGATCGAACTGGACCAGGCAGTAGCTACCTTTGACACTCACGAGTACTTAAACAACTTAAAGAAGATCAAGGACAGCACCTTCAACCAGTATTTTGAAGAGTATCGAAACAAATATCAGTTATGATTATTTCCCGAAGCTGCTCGATTTTATGAACTTTAAAGATCTCATAAAATCGAGCATTTTCATCATATCCACCTAAACTTAAGCAATCGCCATCACAGATTGATGACGGCCCGGAGGTCCTCTATGAAGTTTTGCCCAAATTGCGGATACAACAATCAACAGAGACTGAATTTCTGCCCCGAGTGTGGCACTTCTCTCAAAGATGAGGCAGCTGCAGGAGGAACGGTAACGGGGCCGTCTTCTTCGTCTTCTCCCCAAACAAACACAGCCCCTCCCCTGGGTATGGGCCCAGGTGGCATGATGAGCCCGGGTGGCATGATGGGCCCCGGAGGCATGATGAGCATGAGTTCTGCCGGAATGAACGGAACACCTGCCCCGGGAAGAGGTCTGGAGAGTCTTAAGCGCTCCGAAAACGGCCGCTTTTTCTCCTACTCCACCTCTGCCATGGCTTGTTATTCCGGCATCGAATTAAAGATTGTCGAAAACGAAGGAAAGCTCACCGCCGCCTATCGCCATCCCATGGAAGCTCCGGAGATGGTAAGACCCTTTGAGGTGGATGAGGAATTCTTCCAAAAAGTCACAGAGATCATCGACCGTTATCAGGGAGATGCCTGGGACGGCTTTAATTGGCGTGCACAGGGCGTTTATGACGGCACCTCCTTCCGCTTCACCTTTGAGGACGGCAAGGGCCGTAATATCAATGCAAGCGGTTATATGACCTGGCCCGAGGGCTTCTCTGCCGCCATGCGTGAGATCACGGAGCTTTTCGATCAAGTCTATCGGAACACTTTCCCGAATCTCTTTGATATCATGACGGATCATCTCCGGAAAATGATCGAAGACAAGTTCGGAGATAACTACCGGGAAACCATGAAAAACGGAGACCTGATCACAAAGATCCCCTTTCTTTACGCCGAGCCCGGATACATGTTCTGGGGTGAGAATCCCATGCCGGAAGGAGTCCTGGGTTTTCTTGTCACCGGCGGTTATGAAGGCGCGGATCCCATGGAGCCCGGATACAGGGCTGTAGTGGTCGAAGCAAGAAAAGAACCTGTTGAAAACTCTTCCGTGACCCGCACAAACCTGTGGTTCAGTTATTACGGCATTGAGCAGGATCTGGAGGTCCGTCATCTTCAGGATATCAAGGTCAAAACAGAGGCTGTGATCGGTCACTCCGGAGAAGTCGACATTTTCCACTTCGGATCACCGACCGAGACCACCATAGGCCTCTTCGATCAGAATAACTGGGAATCCGGACCGGATGGACAAAGAGTTTCCTTTTCCGTCTTCCACCTGGCGAAGGACGAGATCGTATATCACGGATGTGCAGATGTTACAATTCCCCGGGAAGAGCTGAATCCCGTCCCCGAAAAATATATAATACCCATCTGTGACTTTATCGGAGAAAACAGGCTTGCCGGAATGTCCAATGAGATGAGAAACCGTTGGATCTTTACCAAAACCATTTCCTGTCCCTTAGTCTCACCCTTTGTGGCCTATCGCTGGCACACCGTCCGTAACGGAGAACTGCAAAACAACGAAGACGGCTCCCTTACGGGAAAGCCCATTGAAGGCTGGAATATTCAGGTATTCAGGAAATAAAGGAATCTCATGATCCCTTCATTGGTGATATCTCACCAAGTAATCTGACACACAAATAAAACCCCTCTGCAGCGTTCCTGCAGAGGGGTTCTTTTTTGAGCCTTTCGGCTCTTTTTTATTCAGTTTTCAAAGCCTTTCGGCTTCTTTTTCGGAGCATTTAAGCTTCCGTTTTACGATCAGCTCAGGATACGCGATTCTCCGGAAGCTCCCCGACGGTTACGGGAACACGTTCAGCGCCGTAAAGTTTCTCCATCAGGCGGCCGAGTTTGCCTTCCCACTCACGCTCAACAGCTTCGCGTTTTGCACGGCGGACAGCTTCTTTCGCTTCTTTGGCTTCTTCCTTCACACGCTCACGCTCTTCTTCAATGATCCGGTAATCGATCATCTGAAGCTTGTTCAGGAGTTCATTCCACTGATGGCTGTACTCGTTGCTGATGATCAGCTCAACTTCATGATTCTCGGTCATGATGCGGGTAAAGCGGAAACGCTTCTGCAGGTACAGGGTCTCACTGTTGACATTGAGGTCGGAAAGCGGGAATTCCTTTACACGGCGGAAAGGACGGATCCGTACCAGGTAAGGCTTCTCCTCCTTGATGATGAGCCATACCAGTTCTTTCTTGCGGATCTGAGCGGTTCTCTTAGCGGAGAACGTAGGAATAGCAAGCTGTACGCCCGGATATTTCTTGAATCCCCTCTTCGGGAATTTCTCATGCACAAAAGGTGCTTTCTCGCCGTGGCGGACAATGCCTCTCCAGATCGGATGTACATAGATGTAACGATAGTAATCGTACAGCATGGACAGCTTGTGGAACAGCAGTAGGCCGATGATCATCAGGATCACGCTGATCGCAACGGAAAGGAAGGGGCTGAAGACCTGAAGGATCACCAGAAGTACATGCAGGATCGCCTCAACGATCTGAACAATGATGTTCATACCCTTTAACGGGATAACGGCAGCCACAAGCTCAACGGTGTCGATGCAGCGGTAAATGCAGTAATAAACGATGGCATTGAACACTGCGGAAGTAAGGGACAGTACCAGGATCACCAGATAGGTGCCGATGGTCACATAGTGGCCTTCCTGAGCCGCACGCATCAGAAGATCATCGGATGCGGCGTGGGTTACCACATGGCTGGTAGCTAACGGGAAGAAGGAAAGGGCAATGGTGACGAACATGCCGACCCATTTTTCCACCTTATCCACGGAAGCCTCGGTAACCAGCTTGGATACGGCGCCGGAATGGAGCAGATACATACCCAGGGCAATGACGATCAGAAGGATCGCACACACAGGATTGGAGATCGGAAGGTCTCCGATGGTCCGCACAAAGGGGATCTTATCCAAAAACTGTGCCACGCTCTGCAGCCATGCTACATTCGGTGCATACACATCGGACTTCTCCACAACGCCGATCACAGCCAGAGCAGCCAGTGTAGCGGTGGGGTTTACCGAAGAAGTTACGGTGGTGGAAAAGATTCCCGCATAGATCTCGATGCTGTCCATCAGCGTGGTGTTCACGTTCTGCTCGATCTCGGGCAGGTCCGGAACGTCCGCATGGATCACAGGCTTAGGCCCCAAGAGCATCGCAACACTCATACAGATGACGATCATGGTTGCGACAATGCGAAGATCTTTCCGGGTACAGAATACCCATGTTTTTTTCTCTTTCATGAACTCTCCTCCTTTTCATGAACCTGTTGCAGGTCAACGCCCTGCAACGATCCGTCGATAACGCGAAGCGCTAACGGCGGGATAGCGTTTGACTCGCACAGCGAGACAAACTATTCCTTTATTTCTACTAATTCCTCCCTTAAGGAATAGTTTTCAGGAGCCGCCACAGGTCAAAGACCTGCTGATCAATTTTTGAACTCCAGTCTTGTCTTCCAGACAGAGATCATGAAGTTAATGATCATACCTACTGCAGCAACCAGCAGCATGATCAGGATGTCCTTTACACCTACCTCCGCCAGCTTCAGGAGATTTCTGAGGGGAGGTACCACAAGGGCAAGGATCTGGATCAGGAATCCGAACAGAACGGACAGATTCAGGATCATGTTGTTGAACATATCTTTGGAGAGCAGATGCTTTGCTCTTAAGTTCTTGCAGACATAGACCATCAAAAGCTCATTGAACACCAATGTGGTGAAGCAGTAGGTCCGGCAAAGATTCAGGAGCGCTGCGCCCTCTTCGGAATTCTCAAGCATTGCCTTTGCAAATCCCGTAATGCCGTGTCCGTACAGGGCCGGGAGAATGAAGGCAAACAGTGCGGTCAGACCGCAGATCAGACCCTGTACAACGATGCTGATATAGTCGCTCTTGTTTAAGAGACCCTTATTCACATCACGGGGCTGTTCGTTCATGACATCGTCCGTACCGGGATCCATACCCAGTGCCAGTGACGGGAAGGTATCCGTCAGGAGGTTTACCCAGAGGATCTGGATGGTGGTCAGAGGAGATGCAAGACCTCCGAAGATGGCCGATGCCATCAGTACCACCTCACCGAAGTTTGCACGGAGCAGGTAAATAACGGACTTCTTGATATTGTTGAACAGGTTACGGCCTTCCATAACCGCGTTCTTGATGGTGATGAAGTTATCATCCACCAGGATCATCTCGGCAGCATCCTTTGCAACCTCGGTACCGCCGATACCCATGGACACACCGATGTTTGCAGCCTTCAGGGAAGGAGCATCGTTCACACCGTCACCCGTCATGGAGCAGATCTTGTCGTGAGCCCGGAAGGCCTGCACGATCTGAACCTTGTGCTGAGGGGAAACACGTGCAAATACGCGGTAGTTCAGGATATTTTTCTTGAATTCTTCGGGATCCATCTCGTCGATCTCCGCACCGGAGATACACTGTTCGAGACTCTCTGCGATATTCAGTTCCTTTGCAATGGCAAATGCCGTGATCTTGTGGTCACCGGTGATCATTGCCACGTCAATGCCTGCATGATGACACTGATCAATGGTCTCGCGAACACCTTCCTTCGGCGGGTCGATCATGGCGCCGAGTCCGAGGAAGATCATCTTCTCTTCCTGAGGCACCGTATCGCCGACGCGGTAGGAAAGGGCCAGCACACGGAGTGCATTGGAGGACATCTCCTCAGCGGTCTTGGTGATCAGGTAAATGTCCTGATTGGTGATGGGGCGTACGCCTTCATCTGTCAGGATCCGGTCACAGCGGACAATGATGGAGTCGATGGCACCCTTGGTGAAGGAAGTGTTGTTGGAAGGATCTCCGTCAGCATCTGCCTCCAGAACGGTCATCATTTTCCGGTCACTGTCGAAGGGGATCTCATCGATCCGCTTCATCTGCTCACGGAGCACCTTCATATCCAGGTTCTTCTCCAGAGCATATTTGATAAATGCGATCTCGGTGGGGTCACCGGTTCCGGTACCCTCCTTGATATCATAGGTAGCATCGTTGCAGGCTACAAAACCGCGGAGCAGCATATTGAACAGACCGTCGTTCATCTTGGGCTCGTCGGCTTCCATGACCTGTCCGCGAAGGAACCATTTCACAATGGTCATACGGTTCTGGGTCAGGGTACCTGTCTTATCGGAGCAGATAACATTAACAGCACCAAGGGTCTCCACAGCGTGGATCTGCTTTACGATGGCATTTCTCTCGGACATCTTCTTGATACCCATGGAAAGCACCAGGGTAACAACGGTAGCAAGACCTTCGGGGATGACTGCAACCGCAAATGCGATGGAGATCATCAGGGTAGGGATCAGCTCGCCCTTGTAGAGCAGCATCTCGGTGGCAAACATCACGATGCAGAGAACAATACCTGCAAGTCCGAGAACCATACTGATCTTATTCAGGTTCTTCTGAAGAGGAGTTTCATCCTTTTCAATGTCGTTGAGCATCTTGCTGATCTTACCGATCTCGGTATGATCGCCGATGGAGGTTACAACACCTTCGCCGCGTCCGTACTCGATCAGAGTGGACATGAAGCAGCAATCTGTCCGGTCGCCGAGGGGTGTCTTCTCATCGCTGACCTTTGAAAGATCCTTCTCGGCAGCAACACTTTCACCGGTCAGGGCGGATTCATTGATCTTTAAGGAAGAACATTCCGTCAGATGCATATCCGCAGGGACAATGCGTCCTGCCTCTAAGATACAGTAGTCGCCGACCACCAGCTCGGTGGAAGGGATCTCAATCTGCTTGTCGTCACGAATGACCACTGCAGTGGCTACGCTCATCTTCTTCAGCTTCTCAACGGATTTCTCCGCGCTGACCTCCTGAGCCGTTCCGATAATGGCGTTAATGATAACTACCACGATGATGATCACGCCGTCAACGATCTCCCCGGTAAAAAAGGAAATAACGGATGCGATGATCAGGAGAATGATGAGGGGACTGGTAAACTGTTCAAATATGGTCTTGAAGATACTCTTTTTCTTCCCCTGAGTAAATTCGTTCTTACCATACTTTGCCTGCAGGTCTGCCACTTCCTGTGACGTAAGACCTTTCCGCTCTGTAGCCATTGCTGCAAAGACCTCCTTTAATTATGCTTCCAAAATAATTTCGGGTCACAGGATCTTCTGTGCCCTGATCCGTTTGACGGACGGATGACCGGCAAACTTTTCCAAATTGATTCTACACGTTTCTTTTGTAAAATCAAGGAAAACTTTTACTGCGCCTCTATCATATCAGATTCCAACGCAAGGTCTTTGCGAAAATCGTGAGAAATCCTTACGATTTTATATCATCGCAGAAGGAGCTCCTCATTCGAAAAGCTCCCTCGACCCGGTCTTACTGCTGATATTTTTTATTTTGTATCCTCGGAGATAAAACGGATCACGTCCTCAAAGGGCATGTTTCCGCCGAAAAGATCCAAAGCACTTCCTATTGTTACATTTACCTTGCCTCTTCCGCACTCCTTCAGACGCTCAAGATCCGCAAAGCTTCCCACGCCGCCTGCGTAGGTGGAAGGAATGGAGGCCTCCGAAAGCAGGCGCACCAGATCCTCGTCAATGCCGGAAGCCTTGCCCTCCACGTCTACGGCGTGGATCAGGAATTCATCGGCATACTCTGCAAAATAATCCAGGGCTTCCACCGTCAGCTCCACCTTGGTGAACTTCTGCCAGCGGTCGGTGACGATCAGATATTTACCGTCCTTTTTGCGGCAGCTTAAGTCCAGCACCAGACGCTCACGGCCGGCCACATCACGCATTTCCCCGAGATGCCGGAGATTCACGTCACCGTCGGAGAACACATAGGAGGTCACCACCACATGGGTGGCTCCTGCCTCCAGAAACTCCGCGGAATTCTCCGGATTCATGCCGCCTCCCACCTGAAGCGTTCCGGGAGCTGCAGAAAGAGCCAGAAGGGCCTGCTTCTTCGTATCGGCATAATACTCGCTTGACAGCGCATTTAACAGGATCACATGGCCGCCGGTAAGTCCGCGGCTCTCGTAGAGCTTCGCATAAAAAGCGGCATCCTGCTCGGAAACAAAATTCTCTGTAGCGTGGTCTCCCCGGTCCTTTAAGGAACCGCCCACGATCTGCTTTACCTTACCGTTATGAATGTCAATACAGGGACGAAACTCCATATTTTCTCCTCCTATTTAAACCACAAGGGCCTGCAACCGACAGTTGCAGACCCTCTGAAATCTCTGTTTCAATTCTGTCCTGCAACCGGGACATTTAAGCCTCCTCAACCCAACCGTAAAGCCCTGCGCCGATGGCACGGATCAATACCTCGGCCGTTGCCATGTTGGTTGCCAGCGGGATCTCGTACTTATTACACAACGGGATCACACGGTTCATCCAGGGATTGTTGGAAGGACGGCTGTATTCATCCGCCGCTTTCAGGAAGATCACCAGATCGATCAGACCGTTCTCCACCATGACCGCCATCTGCTGTTCTCCCCCCAGAGTTCCTGCATGTAGCTTGTTCACCGTCAGATTGGACGCTTTCTCGATCATATCCCCCGTAACAAATGTTGAATACAACTCATGCTGTTTCAAAATGTGCTTGTACGCAATGCAGATGTTCTGCATCTGTACCTTTCTTGCATCGTCTGCAATGAGTCCGATGTTCATTGATCACTTCACCCCGACTTTCGCATCCCTTTTTTTCTAAAGGGTCCACTCATATTGACCCTTCCTTATTATATCAAAAAAGAAAACGTTTCAAAAGCGGTTTATTGGTAAAACTTATACAAATCGATGGAAGATTTTTTGACAAATATCACAAAAATTAACTATCATTTTCCTCGGATTTTTTCTTTCCGGAGTCTCTCGTCAGCTTACGACAGACCAAACCTTTCAAAACTCTTACTCTTGCCAAAAGCACCTTGACATTTCTCTGTGAAATTACTAGAATTATGCTTACGTTAAAATCGCCGAACAAAAGCTTGCATAGTCAAAACGGTTCGGTGCACCGGCCGATCTGCCGGAAATGCAGGAACGAAGAAAGGAGGAGAAGCCTATGATGCCTGAATTTGTACAGGAATTTGATTTTTCGGTTTTATATTTTCTTCAGAGCCTTCATACGCCGATCCTGAATGCGACCATGATCACATTCACCTTTCTGGGAAATATAGGCCTGATCTGGATCCTGATGGCTTTAGCGGCTCTGATCAGTAAAAAGCACCGGGCACTGGGGATCCGGCTTGCCATGGTACTGATCATCACCCTGATCATCGGGTGTCTGGGCTTAAAGAATCTGGTGGCCCGGGACCGGCCCTGCTGGCTGGATGAATCCGTCATCATGCTGATCAATATCCCGAAGGATTACTCCTTCCCCTCCGGACACACCATGAGCTCCTTTGCCTGTGCATTTGTCATCTTCCGGTATAAAAAGTTCTGGGGTTCCATAGCCCTTGTGGTAGCCGCTCTCATCGCCTTTTCGAGAATGTACCTCTTTGTACACTTCCCCACGGATGTGGCAGCCGGACTGCTCCTGGGTGTTATGGGCGCCGTGATCACAGAACTGGCAGCCGTGAAGCTCCTTCCGTACCTGACCGGACGCTTCCCCGGACTGTTTACGGAGCCGGCTCCTGCTTCTTCCGGGAAAAATGTTTCCGCAAACGCAGGACTTCTTCAGGAAACCTCCGGACAGCCCCGGACTCCGATCAATGAATAAAACCGGATCAAACAACCACTGCATTACAACATAACATAAAAAATTCAGGGCCCGATCCTCGTGATCGGGCCCTTATCTGATGTTTTCAATCTAATCTTCGATCAACATTACGTTCAGCTTTCCTTCCTTACGCAGATGCTCTACCAGAAGGTTCACCATGACACCGTAGCTTTTGACGCCATCCTCATCGCCGTTGGCCTTCAGATAGGCGTTGTTGATCTGAGTATGGATCTCGCTGACCACGATCTCGTGATCTCCCACGGTTGCCACAGGCTTTTTGAACTGCTCCCAGTGCTCCCAGGTACAGTACATATCCTGAGTGGCCCGGGGATCAAGCTGCTTTAACAGTTCGCTTTCATCCTTTCCTTTATACGCATTGGTCAGGTAAGTCAGTGCCAGCATGGCTCCACTGTATCTGAGGTAGGCGCTGTCGGATCCGCTGCAGGCCAGGTAAGAGATCATGTTGGCTTCTTCCTCCTGCATATAGCCGGAAAGATGTGACATTTCGTGGCAGACCGTAAAGCCAAGTTCCTCTCCGGTCTGTTCCCGGTTGAAATTTGCTTCGATGGTGGGAAGGTAGATCCCACTCACCAACTGGATGGAGAAAAATCTGGAGAACAGAAGAGGTTTTGCCTGGGGGACATAGCTTGAAGTTACTCCATAGTTGTCCGCAACACCTTGCATAGCAACGATACAATCTTTCATGTAACCCTTCGGAGCTATGCTGGCTCCCTTTTCATCAAAGGAGATCTGATCCACATTTGCATTGACCTGATCTACCATATAAATGATGGCAGAGCGTAACTCCGCTTCCGTACAGCCTTTTCCGTCATAGCCGGCAGATTCGGCAAAGGTGACGCTGTAATAATTGATGCCGCAGCCGAAGACAAAGATCACAAAACAAGTGACGAGAAATCGGGCCAGGAGGGCAAACCATGAAGTTACTCCAAGGGTAAATTTCCGTTCTTTTTTGATGACCATCCCCAGATTGTAGAGGGCATACACGAAGAGCCCCATGATCATGGAGAGGATGCTGAACTCTGCGAAGGACCAGGGCAGAAGCCCCACCAGTCCTCCCCAGGTAGCCACCAGCACCCGGTAGATATTTCGGGTATACCAGGTTGCAAACCCCGGAACCATTCTGGCCGCAACTTCAGCTGCAACGGCGGAAATGAGCAGCAGTCCCCACAGGATATGGGGGACTGCCGATCTTTTCGATTGAGTTTGGTTGTCAGTGTTTTTGTCAGTTTTTTTGTCAGTTTCTTTTTTGACCGGTTCTTTTTTCATATATATCACCTGATCATTATTCTCTGTTCAAAACGTTCTTTTCCCGCTTCCGGACCATTTTCCGTAAACGGGGATCAGCCCTCTCTTGTTAAGCTTCGGATCAACGTTCCTTCATGGGGATATAATCCAGATGGCTCTGAACGTTCTTATATGCGGGGCGGATGATCCTGCCCTTGTTGGACAGTTCCTCAAGACGGTGAGCACTCCAGCCGCTGACTCTTGCAATGGCAAAAAGCGGTGTAAAGAGTTCCTCCGGGATCCCCAGCATCTGGTATACCAGGCCGCTGTAGAAGTCCACGTTGGCGCTGACACCCTTGTAGATCCGGCGTTCTGCCGCGATCACCTCGGGAGAAAGGCGCTCAATGGTCTCATAAAGGGCAAATTCCTGATCAAAGCCCTGTTCTGCGGACAGAGTCCTTGCATAATCCTTCAGGATCTCACAACGGGGATCCGAAAGGGAATAAACCGCATGTCCTATGCCGTAGATCAGGCCGGAGCGGTCAAAGGCCTCTCCCCGGAGTACCTTCTGCAGGTAATCCTTGACTGCTCCCTCATCCGTATAGGCCTTCTTTCCCAGCTGTTCCTTCAGATCCGCGATCATTCTGGTCACACGGATATTGGCACCGCCGTGTCTCGGGCCCTTTAAGGAGCCCAGGGAAGCCGCCATGGAGGAATAGGTGTCCGTTCCGGAGGAGGATACCACGTGAGTCGTAAAGGTGGAGTTGTTGCCGCCGCCGTGTTCAGCATGAAGGGCCAGACACACGTCTAACACCCGAACTTCCGTATCGGTAAACTCTCCCTCTTCTCTGAGAAGACGCAGGATGTTCTCTGCAGTGGAGAGGTTCTTTTTGGGATTCCGGATCACCAGGTTATCGTCCTTATAATAGTGACGATAGGTCTGGTAAGCGTAGCAGCCCAGTAAAGGAAACTGAGCGATCATCTGGATGCACTGACGCAGCACGTTGGAAATGGTGATATCGTCTGCGTTGGCATCATACTGATACAGCGTCAGAATACTGCGTTGCATGGAATTCATCATGTCACAGCAGGGAGCCTTCATAATAAAGTCCCTGACAAATTTATTCGGCAGAGAGCGGAATTCTCCCAGCATCTGAATAAACAGTTTCAGTTCCGAAGCCGTCGGAAGCTTTCCGAACAGAAGAAGGTAGCTGGTCTCTTCGAAACCGCAATGGCCGTCATATTCAGAAAAACCCCGGACCAGATCCTTGACGTCATAACCGCGGTAATACAGACGTCCGTAATCCGGTACGTCATTTCCGTTTTCATCCAGCTTCTTGGCAACGATATCCGAGATCTCGGTAAGTCCCGCCAAAACGCCCTTTCCGCTGGCATCGCGAAGGCCGCGTTTCACGTCATAATCGGAATATAACTGTTGGTCGATCCTGTCATTTTCAATACATATTTCTGATAATCTGGCAATGCTTTCTTCAAAATCTTTTCCTACTTCATAGGCCATAAGCACTTCTCCTTTCTTCTCGCATATTTTTCTTCATTTTCCTGCTTTATTCGCATAGTACAGAGATTATACCATATTATTAAAAAAGGCGCAAGCACAGCAAACCTGCACAAAAATACCGGCAGACCCGAAAAGGCCTGCCGGCAGATTGTTTTATTCAGATCCGGGACATATTAACGTGTGCGGATCCCGGGACAGCTCCTGCCCGCCGTTATCCGTTACATGTCATTCGATCATTTGCCGAGATATGCATCCAGAGCT
This sequence comes from Lachnospiraceae bacterium, assembly GCA_017614345.1. Taxonomy (GTDB): domain Bacteria; phylum Bacillota; class Clostridia; order Lachnospirales; family Lachnospiraceae; genus JAGACB01. The sequence continues at coordinate 20,939 of JAGACB010000152.1, read as the reverse complement.
TCCTGAAGCTGAACGGAATGTTCTTCCTGAAGCTGAGCGGGGGTGGTACCGTCCTGAACAGCCAGAGAATGAACACCCAGGTCAACGCCTACTGCGTTCCAAAGATCCAGGTAAGGCTTCTTACTCATCTCTACCAGATAATCGAAGTTTCTGGCGGACAGCTCCATATCGTTACCGGAGGTCATCATGTTCTCAGCCCACTCGGTATCGTCACGATAGGACTTGTAATCGTCTCTGGTACCGTAACCGAACCAGTTGCACCAGTCATAGTATACGTCATAAACCATGTCGGGATCCTTGGTTCCAACCGGAATGAACATCCAGTTTCCGGCTGCCACTCTGGTCTTGTTGGTATCCTTGTTTCCGTGAGGTCCGATGGGGAAGGGAACCATACCGATGGTAAAGTCGGTAGTACCGTCATCGTGAACGAAATTGCCCTGTTCTACCCAGTGAACACCAAGCCAGAAAACAGCTTCCTGATCTGCAGCAGAGAAATTGTTGATGTCCCAGTTCTTATCGTCCCAAGGTCTTGCATAGCCTTCTGCATACAGGGTATTGATCAGTTCCAGAACCTCCCGGGTCTCTTCGGAGCTGAAGCCTTCCTTTGCCTCGCCGGCTGCCTGAGCGCCGTTGGAAAGAAGCAGATAGCTGAACAGGTTGGTCCACCATCCGGTGTAGCCGTAGCGGTCAACAGCGCCGTCTCCGTCGGTATCCTTAGTCAGAACCTTGCAGTACTCCAGGAACTTATCCCAGGTCCACTCGCCACGGTCATAAAGATCCTGAGGATTCTCAAGGCCAGCCTCATTGATGGCATCCATGTTGAAGCCCAGCATCCATGCATCGGTATTCTCATAATACTGGGAGAAGAGGTAGGTCTCATCCATTCCCAGAACGTTCAGAGAGGTCATAACCTCCTGATCGGTAAAGATATCGCTGTCCGCATCCGCAAACTGGGAAATGGGCATTGCATATCCGTTCAGAACCGCAGGAAGACCGAACTGAAGGTCTGCCATGTAGATATCGCAGTCCGGAGTTCCGCCGAGGATGGAAACGTTGATGGACTCGATCACACCGTTCCAGGTCAGGTTCTTGAACTCGATCTTGCAGTTATACTTTTCCTCCAGAGCACGGACATTGTCCAGCTGCATCTGAGCGGTCTCTTCATTGGTCACCTTCGGCTGATCGTAAATATCATGATGATCGGAAGTATAGTATACTTCGTACCAAGTTCCGACAGTGATGGTTCTGGTCTTGTCAAACTTCTTTACGTTTGTCTCTTCCTTGGTCTGGGACTCGTTCGGCTTAGTAGCAGGCTCCCCTCCGGGTGTAGTTCCCGAACATGCTGCAAGCGATGCTGCAAGTACAACTGCCAGTCCGGCAGACATGATTCTTTTAAACTTTCGCATGTATTTCTCCTCCTAATGGAAAATCTTATCTATCCGGCTTCACCGGGATCATTTTTCAACGATGTAGCTGAGGGAATAGAATGTCAGCTTACTGTTGCAGTCGCCTACATAAACCTTATCCAGGTAGGTAACAAAATCATCGGTTCCGAATGCCTTTACAGCATCATCATAGCTGAAGTATGCCGTGGACTCATCAAAGGCGTAAGGAGCGATCTTTGCCCAGCCTACCTTGTTTCCGTCTGTCCAGCTCTGGAAGATCAGTTCCAGAGGAGCGGGCTGATCGGGATCTGCATCCTCTGCGGAGTAGGTAACCTTGAAGGTGGTTCCGGGAACGATCACAGCGGGATCAAAGGTACCGCCGTCATTCTTCACGGTCATGAAGTTCACTGCCTGGCCCCAACCGGAGCTGGTTCCGGATGCATCCGTGATCATGATCTCTTCGCCGTAAACGCCGGGAGTACCGATGGTCACTTTATCGATAGTCACTTCCATACCCATGTCGGCAACGCCGAAGAACTGGGTGTGATAAGGCCATTCCTCATCACCGGTAAGCTCTGCGATCTCCTCATAGGAAACCTGAGCAATGTTCCAGGACTTGTTAACCTTGGTATCCTCACCGGGAACCTCGTCCACCTTTTCGCCGATCTTCGGAGCAAAGTCTGTCTTGGCAAACTTGATGGGGTTATCATAGGTCTTGATCACTTCAGTACTGCCGTCTTCCTTCAGATCATCCCACTGCTGACAGCGGAAATAAGGAACCTGCCACCAGCCGCCCTTGGCAACTGCATCCACGTCAGTGGTGAAATAAATGGTAAATACCATGCCGGGTTTAATGGTTGCGGGATCAACATAAGTCCATTTCTTTAATTCCGCAGCATCCTTATCAAAGCTGAGGGAATTGGAAGCGATGGGCCACCAGCCGTTCTCGGTCTGCGCTCCTTTGATGCCGAGATCCGTCTCGGTTGCGGGCTTCACGGTACTGTTGGACCAGTCAAGAACACCCAGGGCAGCCTCCGTGATCTCATAAGAAGGATCGGCGATCTCAATGGCCTTGCCGTCCTTATCATAGAAGATCACATTGTCCACGTATATCGTAGGGAAGGAAGATGCAGGGTTTCCGAAGTTGGTCAGACTGATCATGATGATATCTTCAGCCGTTCCGGAAAACTCGATCCCTTCGAGTTTCACGGTTCTGGGATTCTTGGTCTCCAAAAGAACCGTAAAAGCCTTGCTGGTACTTGCTTTGCTGTTTCCGCCGTAGATGGTACCGGATGCGGCACCGAACTCGCCGGTCTCATAAACCACGCCTACGTCCGCCTGAACGGAAGCAACATCCTTTGCTCTGTCTCCGAGAAGACCTGCCGCACTGATGGCAATGTAGGGAGAAGCCGAACCCGTATAGTCATTTGCTGACTCCGCACGGGAGATCGTGCGATCGCTCACTTCTGCTTTCAGCGCCTTGGAACCGTTAAAATCCGCCACGGAAAGAGTTCCTTCCGCACCGCCTGAGATCACGGTGTTCAGAATCGCAAAGCTGCACTTTCCGTCTTCGAAATCAAGTCCCTTACCACTTTCCACTTTTACGCCGGTGTCAGCGAAGCCACTGAATTCGGTCTCCGTTTCCACCTCCGTCTCCTTCGGTTTCTGAGTCTCAGAAGGAGCCGGCTCCTTGGTCGGTTCTGTCGTGCCGCCGCCACTGCAGGCAGTGAGCGAAGCAGCCATTGTGGCTGACAACAGGAGGGCCAGCCCCAGTTTCGTTTTTTTCATAATGTCTATCCTCCTATACTTCCGGCTCATTTGAAGGCCGAGCCATGCCTTTGAATCCGTTATTGAGTTTTATTGGAAATTCATTTTGTTGGAAAATGTTACCGTCACTTTGATCACACCGTAAACCTACACGATCATTTTACCACAGACACCTATTGATATCAACGCTTTTCACGGCTTTGAACAATTCGGTTCATATCGGTGTGTCATGTGAATTTTCATGGATTGAACAAGGAATAGTTTCGGTTGCAAGCAACCGAAACGGGTGGCGCTCATAATGTTGCACATTATGAGCGATTGTTGCATATTCTCACGAATATGCAACTAAGCGGAATAGTTTCGGATGCAAGCATCCGAAACGGGTGGCGCTCATAATGCTTCGCATTATGAGCGATTGTTGCATATTCTCACGAATATGCAACTAACCAACAATTCCGCTTCTTTCCACGCCCTCCACAAACTGCTTCTGCAGAACAATGTAGAGGATCATGACCGGAAGGATCACCAGGACTATTCCGGCATTGTTGAAAAGGGCCGTGATATTCGGGTCCGAAATGGACATGGCATTGGATATGGTGTCCGAAAGGGACGAGATTCGGATACTTAAGACCGCATCGGACGGGAAGTTGAACATTCTCGCGTATGAGGTGTCATTGTACTGCCATACAATGGAGAAGATGGCCACGGTGACCACCGCAGGCATTGCATTTCTCAGCATGATGCGGAAATAGGTGTAGAACATTCCCGCACCGTCCACAAAGGCCGCTTCCTCGATCTCCTTCGGAAGTCCGCGGAAGAACTGGATAAAGATATAGATATACAGTCCGCTCCGAAGACCCGTGCCGAAGAGGGTCATGATGTACATGGGAATGTAGGTGCCTAAAAGGTTCAGCTTCTGTCCTGTCGCCAGCTGAGGGATCCACAGGGGGTTAAAGTTGTGGAAGGTGATATAGAGCGGGAACAGGATGGTGTGGATGGGGATCACGATCATGACCACCACCATGCCGAAAAACAGCTTCTTAAAGGGAAACTCGAACCTGGCAAAGCCGTAGCCCACCATGGAGCAGACCAGCACATTCAGCACCATGAGTGACAGGGTGTAGAGTATGGTCTTGACGAACACCTTCGGATAACTCATGTAGGAAAATGCATTGATATACCGCTCCAGTGTAGGATTCTGAGGGATCACAAAGACCATGTTGTTGTAGAGGTCCGAATCCGAGAAGAAGGAACTGCTGATGATGCTGATCAGAGGTCCTATGATCACGTAGCTGATCCCCACGATCATGACGGTCCGGAAGATCCAGAGAACCAGGCTCTTTAAGCGGTTCATCCAGCGGATCCTGGTGTTCTCGAACTGCTTATCTTCCCTGAGGGCCCGGATCTTATCCAAAAGGGAACCTTCATTTTCCTCCGGGATATTTACGGAAGGGATCTCATCGACATTTTCCCCGGAGCTTCCCAAAGGAATCGAGCCTGCATTTTGTGCAGCATCTGCAGCAACGATCGTTTCAGCCATATTCCGATCCGCCTCCTTTCTTCGTTTGATATCTGACTGTTGCAAAGATTGTTTCAAATTCCGGGATTTCAGGGAATCTGAAACTTAGTTATAGTAGAACGTATACCTGGAGATCAGGAAACAGATCAGTCCCAGGACGGCGCAGACCACAGCCGAGCTTACAAGGCTCATGGCGGAGGACAGTCCGTAATTGAGTTCCGTAAAGTTTGTGTAGTACGCCAGTTCCACGATCTCGGAAACCACGAAGGAATCCACCACGGTGTAAACCACGTTGGTGATGATGAGGGGCGATACCATGGGAAGGGTTACCTTCCAGAAGGTCTCATAGGTGGTTGCACCCTCGATCCTTGCCACCTCGTAAAGGGACGGGGAAATGGACTGCAGCGCCGCAATGAAGATGACGATCTGCACACCGGAGCTCGATACAATGGAGCTGAGCCGGTCCGCTGCGGACACGATGTAGTCCAGGATGCTCTCGGGAAGTCCCAGCACCTTGAAGATGCTGATGTAGTAGGAGATGTTGGCGGCGCCGCTCTGCAGATCCGCCATGGTCTCTGCATCCATTGCCCCCACTCCCGCTGCCATCAGACGGCTTGCACTGTCCATGGCGGCCACGATCGCCTGTGAGTTTAACAGCACCGGCAGGAAGAAGATGGCTCTGACCAGCGTCCTACCTTTAAACCGGGAGTTCAACATAATGGCGATCAGCAGGGAAAAGGCGGTGATCAGCGGTACATCGATCAGCATATCCGTAACGGAGGATACCAGTACCTGGCTGAAGGTTCCGTGCTTGGTAAAAGCGTAGATATAATTGTCCAGTCCGATGAATTCCAGGGAATATCCGCCCTGTGCCAGGTCCAGGCTGATCTTGTTCAGGGAAAATACTCCCGCAAGATACAGGCTTCTGACGTAGAACAGGAGGAAGCCGATAAACCAGGGGGAAATGAACAGGAAACCGACCAGAGCACGACGCTGCATGAGAGTCAGACGGCCTTTCTTTTTGGCCTGAGCCGTCTTCACATTCTGCGAAGCCTTGGTCTGCTGCCCTTCCGGCTTTTGGTTTGTTTCTGCCATTTGCTCTCACCCCCTTACTTTCCGGCCGTAAGGACCAGATAGGATTCTGCTTCCAGGGACAGGCCGTCTACAGAGGCCGGCTCCCCGTTGTAATTGATATAAATGACTACTCCGTTGGAGTATGTAACACGGATCACGCCGTCTGCAGGCTCCGTCCGGTTCACCATGTAGGCATCCGTTACGTACTTTAATGCGGAGTTTACTTCTGTCCAGACTTCCGTTGCATCCTCCATCCAGTTTTCATACCAGGTACTGTAATGGTCGTTCAGTCCGGTGTACTTCATCTCGGTGGCTTCCTTGTAGGTGAAGACGAAATGAGGGTAGGAACCCTCCTCCACACACTCCAGGATGGCCTTTTTCCGGCTGTAGTTATCGCCGGAATTAAGTGCCAGACCGCTGTAATTAATGGAACCGTGGATCACCATCTCATAGAAGGGGATCCCTTCATCTACCATAAAGAAGTCCGAATACTCCGTAGGAGCATTGATGATATCCTCAAGATACCGCCAGGAATAAGCGTTTCCGCCGCTTCCCATGAGCTGCTTTCCGCTCTCATCCAGGACGCCCAACTGTGCTTCCACGATATCCAGGGCCTGCTCTCTGCTGATCATCTCCGTCCGCTTTCCGTCGGAATGAAGCTCATCCGTCAGGTCCCGAAGGGAAATGCCGGTGACATCGATCTTCTGCATCTTCTGTGCGAAGCTTTCCGTGTAGCGGTTTAAGAACTTCGGAGACACCAGATAGTTCAGGATCTCCTTGTAGCCCATGGTGGCTGTGAAACGGAAGGTGGTGGGATTTACCCGGCCTTCCATGGCCACATGACCGCTGCCGTAGTACTTCGAGCTCTCCACACTGCCCAGATATCCTTTGGCAATGCGGCTCTGCTTCTGGAAGGCCACGTCCGTGTAAAGGGCTCCGCCGGATGCCTCCAGGCGATCTGAAAGTGCCTCCAGCTCCTTCTGACTTCCCAGCTTTCCTACCAGCTTGATGTTGTCGGGAGCATTGTGATAATATCCGCCGTTAAACCAGCCCTGATAATTGACTACCACCCGGTCTACTCCGCCCTGTTCCAGTTCATCCAGGATCTCCCCGGCCTCCTTGTAGGTGGTCATGGGATTGACGGACAGGTACTGGGCTCCCAGGAAGAATTCCGTTTCCTTAACGCCCCCCAGGATGTCCAGATACAGAGGGATATCCTGCTCGGTCACTGCCTTCTGTTCTGCTTCCCCGAGAGGAGTCAGATCGCCCTTGTCGATCAGATAGTCACGGTAGCAGCCGGCCAGATCCGAATAGGAATAGCCGTCCTCCTGCTTCTCCGCAAAGATGTATCGGATCCTCAGATCCGCCTGTACCATCTCAGGAGAGATGACGGTCATGGAACCGCCGTTCATGGAAAGGGTCTCATAGGTTCTCAGGGTAAAGGAAGGATAAACGTAATTGTAGGAGCTTACCTTCTTGGAAACGCATGCATTGACGGCCGCTAAGGTATCTCCCTCCTCGATGACCCCCAGGATCCCCCGGTCTTCGGAGACAATGCCGAACACCGGCATTCTCACGGGCTGCTGATACTCGGTCTGAGTCAGATTACCCGAGGAGAGCTGGTCAATACCGTACACCGACTGCATATAGCTCTGGGTGTATTCCTTGCCGTTATTGAAACGGATCAGGGATCCGCTTCCGTTGGGTACCACAAGATACCCTTCCTCTTCAAGGCCTGCAGCCCCGAAGTAGTTCATCAGCGCCACCTGATAGATCTGTGCTCCGCCGTACTCCTTCAGTTCGGAGGTGGGAACATCGATCACCAGGGCATCATCCTCCAGGATCACGTCCATGGTGGCTTCAAAGCTGACGGGAACCGCCCCTTCTGCACCGGAGGACTCCAGGTCGGCGTAATAATCCTCCTGGGTATAGCCCACGGTCTCCAGGGCCTTCATCACCTTCCGGACCACGGAGGGACCGGAGGATGCCAGCTCATAATAGCCCTTCTCGGCATTTTCATGATAATAGTTGGCAAATGTTTTTCCCTGGGAGGCATCTGCCGCCGTGATCTGTTCGTGCAATTCTTCAAAACGGGCATTGGACAGATACAGGGGAACAATGCCGGTCTTGCTCTCGAAATCCCCCAGTTCAAAATGGATGCGGACACCGTTTTCCAGACTGCGGAAGGTGAACTGATTTTTTGCCACCGCATACTGATAACTCTTGTAGGGCTCCGTCACCTGATTGTTGGAGGAGTTCATATAGTAGATGGACAGGCAGGACTTCATGGTGTTCTTGTTGGTGGGATTCGCCAGTCCGTCCGCATCCGTGTCCTTGGGATATGCGTAGGTCACCGCGCCGGAGCGCTTGTCATAGACAGCCAGATTCGTGGTCTTCTCATCCAGATACAGCTTTAAGCTGTCACTCTCCGCGACCAGGGAGAACCCTTCCACCGCAGGATCGGGATCTCTCAAGGCCTTGAAATCCGTGTCCTCAGGCGCTGTTCTCGTCTGAAAGAAGCTCTGATACCCCCGGTAGAAATTATAATGCCGGAAGTAGTAGAACAGGATCAGACCCGCTATGAGCGCTGCAAGGATGAGCAGCCCGATGATCCACTTTTTCAATGATTTCATCCTTACTCCTCCTTCAAGTTCTGAACAGCAATTCCGTGTAAACGCTCTTTACAAAGCCGAATACCTGATCGATCAGATCAAAGAACACGATACCGATGAAAATGATCAGGCAGATGGAGAAGAACGACAGCACCAGAGTCACCAGCGTTTTCCCCAGGGTATAGTTATGGATGGTCATGATGCCCACCAGAAGCAGAGCTCCGGTCCAGATCACGCCGATCCCGATGATGATCCTGTAAAAGGCGGTCTCATCATTTGCCACGATCTGGGAGAATACCGTTCCGATCACGAATGCGAAGATCATGGGAAGGAAGGAATAGCCCACAGCCGTGAGGATATCCTTGAAACGTCCTTCGCCGTTCATCAGGCAGGTGATGGACCAGTTGCCCACACAGATCAGGAAATATAACAGCATAACGGCTCCGAGCTCGGTGACGGAATTCACGGAGCGGGGATCCACATCATTTACCACAAAGCTTGCCATCATCCGGTTCATGGAGAAGCAGAAGCTGAACACGATCATGATCAGGATCGCAAGGGGCACGGAGCCCATTCCCCTGTGCCGGATCTCATAGAAGCCGTCAACGGGGTGGGTCAGCACATGAAAGGGATAGAGCAGTTTTTCTTTTGAAAAATACTTTTTCAGCAACTTACCACACCTCCTCCTGCTTCCGGATCAGGTTCTTTTTCGAAAGGATCTTCATGATGACTGCATACAGCACCACCAGGATAATGGCCACGGTGAGGATCTGACCTAAGTGCTGCTTTAAGAAAGCGTTCCGATAACGCTTGAATGCAATGGAATAATACAGCCGGCTGTTGCCGAGACGCAGGTAATGCATTGCCTTTTCATTGTCCCCCGCGGTCAGGTAAGCCTTGCCGATGCCCACGGCTGCAAGCTCGAAGTTCTCATCCTTCTTCAGCACCTGCATCCATTTGTCCACGGCCTGGGTCTCATCTCCGTCGTAGCGGAGAGCCACCGCCTGATTGATCAGCTGGCCGTACTCGGTCTCTGTGAAGACCTGGATCTCGCCCCGGTTCTTATCCAGCACCAGGATCATGTTTCCGATGGCTTCGATGGCCACCGGCGTATAGAAGGTTCCCGCCTGGCTTCCCAGTCCGCCGAAGATGTACAGAAGATTTCCCTCCGCATCATAGGTGAAGATCCGGCCTCTCTTACTGTCGATGACAGAGTAAAGGCCCTTGCCGCGGTACACCACGTCCCGGATCATGGAAGGTCCGCTGTAATCGGAGGTCCCGAAGTAATCCAGGTCACCGCTTAAGTTTCCGTTCTCCCCGGCTACGATCACATCCATGCCCTTGGGGTTCAAGCGCTGAACGGAGCGCTTTGCATTTTCGTCGATATAGGTAGCGTACACAAAGCCCGCTTCGTCGATATCCACCCCGGTATACTCCGTGGCAATAAACATCTGCTGCTTGGCACGCTGCTCCTTGGTGGCCAGTCGTCTCCAGAACTTCTGCCAGGGAGAAAGGCTGACGCCGATGGTTCCGAAGAAGCTGGTGAACTCTCCGTTCTCATCAAAGGCCATGATACCCTCGGTCTTACCCTGGGCAATGACATAAACACGGTCTGCATAATCCACCGTAACCTTGGTGGGAGTAAAGGAGAAATCCTCGGAAAAGAGCTCGGACTGGGGATTCTCGATGCACTTCACGTACTTTCTGTCCTTATCCGCACTTTCCAGGACAATGACCCTTTTAGCCGTCTTATCTGCGATATAGAGCTGATTCGAGTTGGAGATCGCCAGGCCCGTTACGGAGCCGAACTCCGTCTTTGTGCCGTTGTAATCATAGCTGTCAATGACCTCCAGAACCTCCGTCATGGCCAGGTTCAGCACCACCACCCGCTTGTTTCCGGTATCCGCCAGATATACCTTATTGTCCGCGGACACACAAAGATCCTCCGGAGACTGGAAGGCACCGATACTCTCATCGTTCCACAGAAGGCTCACGCCGGAAACACTCCGAAGGGGCACATAGGCTGCAGGGGTGGGTACGATATTCTCCCTGTAATCATAATTATAGGTATCATAGGGAACCGAGTCCGCCACTGCTACCGTGGTCTCTGCGGCGATGAGAAAACAGGCCGCGATCAGGATCAGCGAACGGATCTTATTCGGTTTTCCCGGTCCTAAACGATGTCTCATCGTCTATCCTCCTAAATAGTTTAATCCTTCAACCCCGAAGATGTCATGGTCTCCAGAATGTTGCTCTGGCAGATCAGGAAAAAGGTAATGGGAACGGCTGCAATGAGAAGCTGTGCGGCCTGAGCCACACCTGCTCTGGCAGCGCCGCCGGCAGCGATCTGCTGAACGGCATACTGGAAGGGCTTAAGCTGCTCACTCCGAAGGAACATGGAGCCCGTGTTGCCCCACATCTGCTGGAACTGGAAGATCGCCAGGGTCAGCCATGCAGGCTTTACGTTGGGCATGATGATGGAGACAAAGACCCGAAGCTCCGAAGCGCCGTCAAGACGGGCGGATTCGATCAGGCTGTCCGGGATCTGCTCCATGAACTGCTTCATCAGGTACAGACCCATACCGTACTGCCATGCCGGCACAATGAGTGCCAGATAGGTGTTGTTGATATGCAGCCAGGAAATGATCATGTAGTTGGGGATCTGTGTTACCGTGTAGGAGAACATCATGGACAGCACAACCATGGAGAAGAGGATCTTCTTTCCGGGGAAGGTGTGCTTTGCCAGCGGATAAGCCGCCAGAGAGGCAATGATGATGTGTCCCAGAACGCCCCCTCCCGTGATCAGGAAGGTGTTCAGGATGTACCGGGTCATGGGAACCCAGGAATCACTCATGGCGAAGAACAGGTCCACAAAATTGGAAAATGTAGGATGGTGCACCAGAATGGTCGGCGGATACTTAAACAGCTCATCCAGCGGCTTTAAGGACTGGTTCACCATATAGAACAGCGGAAAGACCATGAACACACCGCAGATCCCCATCAGGATGAAAAGGAGGGTGTTTCCGGCCATGGACCGGTTCAGCTGTTTTTCCCGATGAAACAAACGTTTCTTCGGTTTCAGTGTCAGGTTCGCTTCTGTCGTTTTTGCCACTTACTCGCCCACCCTTCTTAAGAGTCTTTGTACCAGCTTGTTCGACCCGATCATCAGGAAGAACAACACCGTTGCAATGGCCGAAGCATAGCCCATTTCAAAACGGGTCGTGGAGTAATCCAGAAGGTGGGTTACCACGGTTGCACCGGCATAGTTTACGGAAGGATTTCCGAACATCTGGATGGAAACATCTGCCACGGCAAAGGACTGGGTGATCTGCATCACCGCACCGAACATCAGCTGAGGCCGCATTGCAGGAAGGGTGATGTACCACAGCTCCTGCCAGCGGTTCTTGATGCCGTCCATGGCGCCTGCCTCATACAGGCTCTTGTCCACGGTCTGGAGACCTGCGATAAAGGACAGGAATCCGGTTCCCAGGGACATCCACAACTGGATCACGATCATGATGGGCATGATGTATTTTTCCGTTTTCAGCCAGATCTGAGGCTGATTCACAAAGCCCCAGTTTAAGAGAAATCCGTTGAGCCATCCGTAGCGGTCGCCGGAGAAGATCAGGAGCCATACCAGATATGCCTGTCCGGAAATGGAGGGTGCATAGAAGATCAGGGTCAGGAAGGCACGGAGCTTTCCGTGGAACTCATTGATGATCCATGCAAAAAGGAGGCACATAAAGTAGCTCACCGGTCCGGTGATCACCGCAAAGACGATGGTGTTTTTGAAAGCCTTCAGGAAGATCTCATCTTCCAGGAATAACTTCAGATAGTTGGCCCAGCCTGCAAACTCCGGGAACTCCAGCATGTTGAAATACGTGAAGGACAGGAGGATCGATGCACAGACCGGCATGATGGTAAAGAAGAAGAACAGGAAGAAGTACGGAGCGATCATCAGGTAGGAAGCCCTGGCATGAAAGATCCGCTTCGAGAGCGATCCGGCCTTCTTCGCCATCTGCTCGTAATCCGCATCGCCTGTGTTCAGTTGCTTTGTTTTCTGATCAGCCACGAAGGGGCGCCTCCTTTCTCACTCCAGTCCCAGATCCGCCGCAGTGGGCAGATGCAGTTCCGTCCGTTTATAGTCTAACTCATCATTGATCAGGATCACGGCATCCATCAGTTCCTCTCTGGGAGTTGCCTTATCCCGATCCGTCGTTACGGAATAAAATGCATTGTTGATACTTCTCCAGGTATAATAACCGCCCGGAACCTGAGGGATCCCGATGACATGCTCATGCTGTTCCATGAGTTCATTCAGGTCCGTGGTAGGCCAGGAGATCATCTCAAAGGCCTCTAAGTTGGCAGTTGCCACTCTGGCGGATGCACCCAGGGCACTTTCCATCTCGGTACTGTAGGCGATCTGGGTTTCGGTGGAGGTCCACCATTTCAGGAATTCCCAGCATTCCTCGGGGTAGTCCGTATCCGCCATGATCATGGTGGAGCTTCCGGTACCGCCCACAACGTTGTTGATATACTTGTTGCCGTACTGATCGGCCTCTTCCATTCCGGGTACCGGAGCCACGCCCCAGAGACCCTTGATATCCGGTGCGGATACCTGCAGCGTATTGTACAGGGTGTAATCCGCCAGGATAATGGGACATTCGCCGGTCTTTAAGCGTTCCTCCACGGAGGTTTCCTTATCCAGTGCGTAGTCCGTATAAAGCTCGCAGTAACGTTTGAATGCGCTGACCGCCTCATCCTCCCCGAGAAGCGTTCTGGTGGAGCTTTCGTTGTAGTAGCTTCCGCCCTCCTGGAACAGCATCATAGCGAAGATATTTTCCCCGGCCAGAACACCGATCTCCATCTGATTCTTTGCCAGAACCGTCATGGCCACGTTTACGTCCGCCCAGGTTCTGGGAAGCTCCAGATCCAGTTCCTCTAAGATATCCTTCCGATAGAACATCATGGGGAATGTCTGGGTTTCCGGAAGTGCATAGACATGGCCTTCATAGGTAAAGCCCGCCATGGCGCTCTCATCAAAGCGCTCCATCACCTCCGGCAGATCCTCAAAGGTGCTCAGATCCAGCACTGCGGATCTGGTTCCGTAGTTCATGGGGAATTCGTAAGGAGCGTTGATGGCGATATCGGGACCCTGTCCGGCCAGTGTGGCCTGCAGCAGCGTATTGATATCCACGATCATCACGTTCACGTTAATGCCCTTTTCGCCGGTGAAGGATTCATCGATCAGGGACTTGATGATATTCGCCTGGTCACGTCCGGAGCCAACCCACAGGGTTAATGTGGCGCCGCTCCCCGCTTCCGCGGTGTTGCCCAGCTGATTGTAATCAATGAAAAATGACCAGTACAGTCTTGTGATCTCAAACCAGATGCTGGAGAAGATGCCGGCCTTCTTTCTGTGGGTGGTGGAATTCTCCCGGCAAAGCTCGATGCAGTCAACCTGCAGAGGCTGATCCACAACGGTGGTAAGCCAGGTACCGCAGGCTCTCATGTCGGACTTGTAGGTGCCCAACATTTTCCGGAACTTCTCCGGATCCTTGATGAGCTTCTTTAAGTCATCGCTCATGGTGACCAGGGTTGCTTCCTTATCGGAGCCGCTGCCTGCCACGCTTCTCAGCATCCGGATGGCCTCGTCCAGGTCCGCCTTGCACTCGGTCATCTCATCCACCAGACCCGGGATCTTCCGCTCAATATTGTAGTCACGGTCCTCCGAGGGGGAGGTTCCGATGAGCTGGATCACCTGACGGTAAATGGTGTTGAGCTGGCTCACGCAATCCTCCACCTGACCGATGATGGGTGCGAAATCACCCAGCACTGCTTCCATCCGAAGGGTGTGATCCCCTTCCTCCAGCCAGATAAGGTAAGGCTTGCCGTTCTCATCCTTCAGGGATTCGTTTCTCCAGCCCTGAGCGTAGGTAAAGCCGTAGGCGGAGAATTCTTCAAAGGGTACCTCGCCGTCAATGGTGATCTTTCTGGAAACGTAGATTCCCTTGATAAAGTTCTGCTTCAGGAACAGGTTCATGGAATAATATCCGGCCTGATCCACATGAAAATCATATTCGATCCATTCTCCCGCGCTGTTCCAGGAGCCGCCGCCTATGGTGTTGTTCAGAAGCTCCTTGGAGCTTGAGGGAACCACCGCCGGTGAGGTCTGGTCCTGCTTCGGATAGAGGGATGCACTGGAGACTCTGGCGATCTCTTCCGCCTCGATGGTGATCCTGGCATCCTTTCCCTCTGAAGGGTCGTTATGTTCGCTCTGCCACTTGGCCAGCTTTTCGCTGTAGGTAGGCAGTTCTTTTGTATTGGAAAATGTTATCTTCCGAAGAAGCATGGGTTCCTTGGTGGATACGATGGAGAGAACATGCTCGCCCTTGGTCAGGTAGATCCTCAGGGGATCCGTGATATAGCCGTTGCTGTCGAAGGCTGCCTTCTCATTCCAGCAGAAGACTTCCTTCATGGAGGGCTTTAAGTCATTTCCCTGATTGTCGACTCTCCAGGCGGGAACCGTTACGCCGCCCTTGCCGGTGCGGGTTCCGTCCACTTCCATCTCATACTGACGTTCAAACTGAACCAGAGCCAGTTCTTCATAGGGAAGCTTTCCGTCGATGAAAAATGTTCTCTGAGCGGAAGCATTTTTCCCTTCTACGGTGCAGTACAAGAGAGAGAGCTGATAGAAGCCTTCCTCTTCCACGTTAAAGGAGTACTCGATCATGCCGGCTTCCGTGGTCAGCACTGCTGTGCCTTCCTCCGTCCTGCCCTGATCATCCGTATGATCCTGCTCTTCCGGAGCAGAGGTCTGATACTCCGCCCGGCCCGAAGCCTTCTTCTCGCCGTCGCTGTAGCGGATGTAATCCTTTGCCTCAATGACGATCTCCCTGTCGGGACGCTTGCCGCTGTGGTCCTCCAGATAATCCGCATAGGAAGGGATGGAGGTATCCACGGTGTAGGAGCTGATCACATCCAGGAAATCACTCATGGTCAGGTCGGAGACGGAAACCACGCTTTCTTCCTTACCGATCGCTGTCTCCGTTCCGACATCAAAAGAAGGGGCCGCAGGCGTATCCGCCGCTGCCGCGGAATAGATCGGTGATATCAGGCCCGTTCCCGGCAATGTAAGCAGGACTGCTGCTGTGATGGTCCCTGCCAGGATCCGTTTCATCCGTTGTTTTCTCATTCCTGAACTGCTCCTTTATGTTACTTTATGTCCGGCTCTGTCTGCGTTTCTTCCGAAGACTCTTCAGGAAACGTCTTCGGAGAAAGAAGTTCACCTAAGGTCACCGGAATGCGGTAATACCAGTCATTCTGTGCCTCCTTGGGAGGCATATATTTCCGGAGCACCGGCTCCGTAAGAAAGCTGACCAGATACAGGTAAAGCCCGGGTACAACAAGCACCGTTACCGGCTTCCACCATACCGTCAGCACCGCTCCCGCCGTTAAGATCACTGCTCCGATGGTAAAGGGAAGCGAGCGAAAAGCCATGGACAGCAGGAGTTTTAAATATTTTCCAAAGGATACGGTAAACCTTGAGAGGACCGGGATCACCCAGACCGTGAGAAGTCCAAGGAATACCAGGCAAATGTCGTACAGCACCACACCTGCCGCCGCTGCCCAGCCCTTCAGTTCCGGGACGTAGGCACGGTTGAACACCAGCAGAGCTCCCAGAAGCACCAGAAGCACCTCTGCGATGAGTCCTCTGACGAAGTACAGCTTCAGGCCGTGAAAATATTCCCTCACGGGATAGCCTTCGTCCGCCCGGACTGCCTTTACCAGTGCATAATACATTGCAAGAAAGGAAGGTACCGCGGTGATCACGGGAATGCAAAGGAGCACTCCCACCAGGTTTACGATCAGGATGCTTCCGATCTTGACTATGACGTTCATTACGGGACTGTCCGGATGAAACAGGCGGTTCATGTTCCGCTTCCGCCTTCTTCATCCCCGCCGGAAGGAGTTGCAGTCCGGATCACGAGATCTCCCGCTTTCCAGTCTTTGATCTCCGGAAGTTCGTCCCTGGTCAGGACACAGGGCTCCGCGTAGAATTCCTTCAGGCGTTCCGATTCGGTATATTTGTCCGACAGCCGGTTCACTCCCTCCGAAACAATGGTGAATTCTCCGTTCCAGGTGCACCACAGTCCCCACATGGCACCTTCCTTCCTGCAAAGAGCAGGATCCGGGATCACACCGTTTTCCGAAAGGATCAGCATCTTATCCGGGCACCACTTATGAAGCTCTTCAAACTTTTTCTTCTGAGATCCGTAGTTGTGCTCAGCCGCATAGATATCCGTTCCGGCCATATCTGCATATTCATCTCCGGGATACCAGGCACTGCTCTGGCCGTTCCAGACCCAGATCAGATTGTTTAATCCGTATTCATTTGTCAGTCGGTCATACAACAGAATATACAGTTCCTTGTAGGCCTCGGGCCCCGAAGCGCCCCACCAGAACCAGCCGCCGCTGGCCTCGTGAAGAGGTCTCCACAGCACGGGAACTCCCGCATCCCTCAGGATGGTCAGTTCTGCCGCAATGGCGTCAATATCTTCATTTAACAGCCTGTAGCCCTCGGGGTCCTCCCCGTTCATGATGGCCTTCAGGTTAATGTTGGTCGAATCCGTGTAAAAGCCGCTGTACCATTCTCCCGTCAGATAAGGAGAAGGAGCGTTCCAGTGCCAGCAGAAGGTGACGATGCCACCGTTCTCCCACCATTCAATGGCATTTTCCACGGCTTTGGAGGAAGAACCTCTCTCCACCCGGGAGGGAGAATACTCGATCAGATCCAGTCCCAGCACCGCGGGATACTTTCCGTCTGCGATTCCGCCGGTTGCCATGCGTATTGCATTAATCTCGGTTCCGAAGGAGCCGGAGGAATACTGTCCCGAAAGGATGTAGGTTCCGTAGATCTCTCTCAGATAGGAATAAAGCGCCTTTGTTTCCTCCGAAGCGTTCGGATTGCACAGATCTGCCTTCACGGTGTAATCCGCCGGAAGCGCCGAGGTAAGTTCAGGCTGTATGGTTCCCGATTGGTTCATCTGATCATTCGTTCCGTTCTTTTCACTCTCTGCAGGAGCAGATCCGTTCGATCCGTTCTGTCCTGCGGGATTGCCGCTTTCCGATCCGCCGTCTCCGCTGCAGGAAGCACATGCCAGAAGAAGACCCGTCAGAAGTACGGCCATCGCTCTCCTTCCGGTGCGTCTGAGCCTGTATGCATCTGTTTCTTTCAGGAAACCTCTCAAGGTCATACGCATTCCTCCCCATTTGATCCGCAAAGCGAAACAAACTGTTCGTCATATCCAAAAATATGAATCCGAATCGTACAAAATTGCTTTCAAAAAAATGTAAAATACTCTACCGGGCTCCGGAAAAATCCCCGGTTCGGATCCCCGGTTCCCACTTCTTTTTTTCTACCGTCCGGACTCCCCATTTTTTCTCATATTCTTACAATTTTGCCATAAATCTTTTATATTACTTGACGATTTTCAGCATTTTTCATATATGAGATCAAAAAAAATGATGGAGAACCCACTTTTCACCTTAGTAACACTTTAACATACCGAGTTTTTATTTACAAGTACAAAACTATCACAATTCTCCAATTCTATGGTAATTTTCACTAAAAAGAATCTTAAAAATTCGTAAAAAATGGACTCTTTGGCGGAAAACCGTTGAAGACCTGTGGATTTTAAGGTAGAGTATAGGCGTAGGTCTTCAGACCTGCACCGGAGTGAAACAAACGCTCCTATGATTGATACGTTTAAAGAGGATCGGAATGAACCGTTCAAATATAAAAACGGGGAACACAAACATTTCCCCGAATAATCCGAATAAACAGGTGCCGAAGAAGACCTGGGCCACCATGAGCCGCCGTTATCATCTCCGGCTTCTCGTGCGCTTTGAGATGCTGTTACTGGTTCTCTGCATTTATGTATTTGACCGGGAACAGTATGACCTCTTTTTCCACCATTTTTTCCAAAGCTTCACCCTGCTCCATTTGGTCTGGTTCTATATTCTCTGGGAAATGGTCCTTCAGGCCCTCCCCCTTTCCTGGATGCCCACCGGCTGTATGAAACAGTTTGCCTTTCGCTTCGAACCGGTTCCGGACTACTCGAAAGAGAAGACCGGAGCAAAAAAGGGAAAGGAAGAAGATGTTGAAGATCCGACTTCGGCAGAGGTCGGAAAGAAACTATTAAAGAAAGGCGGAAAAGCCGCCTCAAAGCGAAACGAGCTCTTGCAACTCTACCGAAGGTCTCAGGACCGACGTGCATTTTGCGTCCTGATCTGCTGGTATGTGCTGAACAGCTTCTGGTGGGTCCTGTTCCTCACGGGACGCTTCACGGAAGCCGAGTGCTTTATAGGTTCCGTACTGTATACCGTCTTTGACCTGATCTGCATCCTCTGGTTCTGCCCCTTCCAGCTCATCTTTATGAATACCAGATGCTGCAGTACCTGCAGAGTCTTCAATTACGGGCAGATCTTTACGGTTACACCGATCCTGCTGATCCCGTCATTTGCCTCCTTAAGTCTGGTGGCGGTTGCCGTCATTATTTTCCTTCAATGGGAAATCTTATGGCATCTCCATCCGGAACGGTTTTATGAGGGAACCAACCTCCGGCTGAACTGTTCGCATTGCAGTGAGCAGCTCTGTGTCAGCCGGAATAAGATCTACCGTCGTTTTCACATTCCTTTTCCGGGGAGGAACGATCCCGGACTTGCCAAAAAGAATTGAGATTATATATCGGAGGTTACTCATGAAAAAAACACGAATTGCCGTCAAATGTTGGTCTGTGCTCCTTTCGGCAGCCCTTTTACTTTCTTCCGGCGCAGTCCTGACCGGCTGCAGCACCCAAAAGGATCCGGAGGAGACATCCAAGCCTGCAGCGCAGGAAAGTACGGAGAAGAATCCGGGCCGGGTCACGGAAGAAGAAACTTCAGAACCTGAAAAGGAAACCGAAGATATGACAGAGATCAAACCTTTTCGAGATATCACGGCTACGGAGCTGGTGGGAGAACTGAGGACCGGCTGGAACCTGGGAAATACGCTGGACGCCACCGGCTCCGGCGGAGCAGCAGCGCTTGCCGAAACAGCCTGGGGCAATCCCCTGACCAAGGAAGAGATGATCAAAGCTGTCCGTGATCAGGGCTTCAACACCATCCGGATCCCGGTCACCTGGCAGGGCTTTACCGGAGGTGCTCCGAATTACAATATCAATCCGGCTTACTTAAAGCGTGTGAAGACCGTGGTGGATTACGCCATTGACAACGGAATGTACGTGATCCTGAATACCCATCACGAGGAATGGGTCACTCTTTATAACAGTACTTATGAAGAGGAAAGTGCTCATTTGACCGGGCTCTGGACCAACATTGCCAATGAATTCAAGGGTTACGATGAGCACCTGATCTTTGAAGGCCTGAATGAGCCGAGACGTCAGAATACCTCCATCGAGTGGACCGGCGGTGACGAAGAATCCCGAAACTGCGTCAACAAGCTGAACCAGGATTTCGTGAATGCAGTCAGAGCCACCGGCGGCAACAACGAAAAGCGTCTTCTGATGATCCCGGGCTATGCCGCATCCTCCTCGGACGTGGTACTTAGGTCCATCAAGATTCCGAACGACCCTATGATCGCCGTTTCCGTTCATGCCTATGCCCCTTACAACTTCGCTTTAAATACCAATGGCACCAAGGAATGGAGCGCCTCTAAGTCAAATGATACCCATGATATTGACCATCTGATGGAAACCCTGGACTCCCTCTTCTTAAGCAACGACATCCCCGTTATCATAGGTGAAGTCGGCGCCATGAACAAGGACAATGAAGCCACCCGCGCCGAGTGGGCCACCTATTACTACGGAAAAGCCACAGAATACGGCATTCCCATGATCTGGTGGGACAATAACGCCTTCTCCGGCAACGGAGAAAACTTCGGTCTCTTCAACCGCAGAGAAATGTCCTGGCCCTATCCCGATCTGGTGAAGGCCATTATGGATGCAACGGAAAGCAGAGTAAAGGAATAATGTTGCCACAATACTTTATATAGCATCAAAAAGCCTCCGGATTTTGCTCAGAATGCAAAATCCGGAGGCTTTCTGATCAGGTGACAAGGGGACGGTTCTTTTGTCATCTTGTCACAAAATAAAAAAACTGTCACAGAACCGGGCAGCCAAAGGCTCCTTTATGACAGCCGGACCCAGGTTTCCTCACGGCACATGCAAATTCCATGCTTAGTGCTGCTTTGTTCCCAACCTGACACGGTTCGCAGGCTCACATTGCGTAAGACCCAGGCCGACATGCCACGGACGGTTGCCCGCCCGGTTCTGTGACAGTTAAGTTGCTGATCCGAAGGATCTGCAACATTATGAGCGGAACGCGTTTCGTATGCAAGCATACGAAACTATTCCTCTTTTTATTCAACTTCTAAATACTAGCAAAAAATCCGAAGAAATGCAAGGACTTTCTTGGTTTCAGATCTTCGATCTGCAACATTTACATCAAGTGGAATACAAATTCCTCATTTGCCAGACGGATCCGGCTGCCTTCGGTCAATTCATACATCCGGTCGGGATT
>JAGACB010000021.1 GCA_017614345.1 Lachnospiraceae bacterium | reverse complement strand
GGGATCGACAAGCCGGGTTCTGATTTGGAACGAAAGCCGTTACAGTTTGGATTTTCCCTTCCCCGAGGCAAGATAAGCCGGGTACCATTTGGAGAAGAAAGCCGTGAAAATGCCCATGCCCATGGGAACCAGGTTGTTGATGATCATGAGAAGCCAGCCAAGGCCCGCCCTGCCGAGGATCGTGCTCCAGATGGCGGTCAGGACGTACAGAATGCCCCACATGGTGGCAAGGATGTAGTTGGTCTTCATGAACAAGGGGTTCTTGTAGGCAATGTCCCCGCCGAACTGATATTTGACATAGGCGGAGCAGAGAGGCCTTTTGGCAACGCAGGAGCCGAGCCACATGGCGGCAAAGACCAGATAGCCAAGGCTGCCGATCATGTGAGGATCCGCACCCAGGATAATAAGTACGGACAGCAAACAAACGGATGCGGTAGCCAGACGATCCCAGATCACCTGCTTGCGGCGGAGCATGATGACCGGCGTGGCAGCGGCGATCAGGATGGAAACGGCTGCGCCCGTGATCCCGAACATGGAGGTTGCAATCCAGAAGGCGATCCAGGGGATCAGCATGGAAGCCATGGAAGGATTCTTCAGTTCTTTCTTACCGGAAGCACTCGGAGCCGAGCCTCCGGTTGATGCCCCGGAACCGCCGAAGTAGCGTCCCCAGTACATCATCAGGGAGAAGTCACCGGTTACGGAGTACAGACCTTTGCCCAGAGCCTCCTGACCGCTCATTTCCCCGCGGGAGATGGCAACCCAGACGTCAAAGGGCGTATCGATCCGGGTTGTGGTGGTCAGACTTCCGTCGGTCACTACGGTGCTTCCGTCCTTTCCGAGTAAGATCTGATAAGAAGTTCCCAGGTCGGTATAATGCATCTCCAGCACCCGGTCTTTTCCGTCGTAGGAAGCCTTGTTGTAGAGCGCCGCCATTTGTCTGGTAAAGATCAGATCCTCCGAAACCTTTTCGCCGGATTCCTGACTGACACCCCAGCTCTCATCCGCCATTTTTTCAAACACATCCCTCGGATAGAGGAGCTCTTTCAAGGCTCCTTCCGTGGCTTCCGATACCCTGCCGGCGGCATATTCTGCCCCGGCTTTTTTGACGAGATTTAAGTACTCGCCGGTCCTTTCGGACAGCTCTTTGACACGGAACAGCTCGCCCTGTCCGCAGAAAATGGTGGTGTAGTTGTCTTTCCCGAGGAAATGGTCGAACATGGCCCGGACGCTGTCATAGTTACCCTCTGCGGAATAAAAGCCGCAGGTGGAGATGAGCACGTGGCGGATCCCTGACATATCAAAACGTGCATCATGGCCGCCGCTTCCGGTGCTGCCCCCGTCCTTGCTCATGAAGGGCAGGCTCATGGGGAGCTGGCGGTCGATCAGGTTCTTTAAGATGCCCGGAACGTTAAAGTAGTACAGCGGAAAGCTCCAGACGATAAGATCGGAGGAGAGCATCTTCTGCATTACCATGGGCATGTCATCGGGAATACAACATT
Organism: Lachnospiraceae bacterium; assembly: GCA_017614345.1. Taxonomy (GTDB): domain Bacteria; phylum Bacillota; class Clostridia; order Lachnospirales; family Lachnospiraceae; genus JAGACB01. The sequence continues at coordinate 2,743 of JAGACB010000021.1, read as the reverse complement.
TTCCCGGAGTATTCTTCCAACAGGAGAAGCACCCTTTGCAGGAAGCAATCTTCAGAGAGGCCAGCTCAGCCTCATCCACGATAAGCTCCTCGCCGGCGGATGCTTTCGTCTGCCGGATGCCTTCAATGAAACTGTTTGCGAGCTTAAGGGAATTGCTGTTTTTTCCCTTGGGACTACCGTTGATCAGCAGGATCTTCATCTTTGATCGCCTCCAATTCTTTGATACATTTTTCACACCATTCCCGGAGCATCTTTTCGTGCATCTCTCCGTAATCCAGGGTGAATTTCCAAAACAGCCCCTTCCGGGGATCGTTTATGATGGTCTGATATTCCCTGAGGGGCACCAGAATGCTTTCCTTCTCCTCCGTAACCGGCGCCTGTGTTTCAGGGAGCGATCGGAAGTACTCGATATTTTCCTCGATGCTGCATTCTCCCCTGAAAAATGTCTTCATCAGCAGCGGGCTTCTCATGAGATGGGACGCCTCTTCCTCCCGCAGCCACCGGCCCAGTTCTTCCTTTCCTTCCTCCGTGATGGAGAGGATCTTCTTGTCCGGTTTGTTCTTCTGTTCCACATGCTTCGAGGTGATCCAGCCGTTCTTCTCCAGAGCCTGCAGCTCCCGATAGATCTGGCTGGTCTGGGCCTGCCAGAAGTAATTCAGCGAATCCTTGAAAACCGCATTGATCTCATAGCCGGTCATATCCCCGTAATTCAAAAGTCCCAGTATTCCGTGCTTCAGCATATCCGGCCTCCTTACAATATATTTGTTGAGCGAATACGCAAGTATTCCACTTGTTGAATATATCATAATTCCACTTGTGGAATATGTCAAGGTTTTTTTGATGACAGGGGGATGGTTCTTATGTCAGCTCCTTGGCTACAAGGGAAGGATATTGTACTTCAAAAGCAGTATAGTATAATCAGATAAGTGAAATATGGCGGTTTTTCGGTTAAGTATTCGGGAGGTGACTGTTGTGAAGCCGATAGTTTGTCCTATGTGTGGCGGAACGGATTTTACAAGAAGAGAACGTTTTTTTCTTTGCAATGCCTGTAATGTGAGATTCTTTCTGTCGGAAGCGGATCTGGATGTGATCGAAGAGGTTTCGGAGGAAGAGATCAGGAATATCTCGGATCCGGAGCGCAGTGCGTATGAAAAAGCAAGACAGTTCGCGGAATACGGCTACTCACGGTCGGATATCCTTGATGAACTGAAGAGAGAAGGATTTACCAAGGAGCAGGCAATCTCTGCAACGGATCGTCTGGGGGCCTATTGGATCGAACAGGCAGCTGAGATGGCTAAGGACTGTTTGGGTAATTCTTCGAGAGACGACCTGATCGATTATGTGGAGAGCATCGGTGACTTTACTCATGAGCAGGTGGTTCAGGCTGTTGCCGGTCTTCAGATCGATTGGGTAAAGCAGGCTGAAAAAGCTGCGAAAGAATATCTGGACGATCTTCCGCTGTCACCGAAGATGTTGGTCGATTGTCTGGAGACAGAGAGAGGATTTACCCGGGCTCAGGCAACTAAGGCGGTGACTTCCCTGGATGCAGACTGGGCCGTACAGGCTGAAAAAAGGGCTGAGGAATATCTGGAGGATGCGCCCTATTCCCGAAAGGAACTGATCGAGGAACTGGTTTCCGATGGTTTTTCCTATGAGCAGGCAGCGAAAGGTGTTGACCGTCTGAAGTCTGACTGGGTGAAGCAGGCGATAAAGCGTGCCAAGATGATCCTTGAAAATGAAGATCATTCTCCGAAAGGATTGATGGAGGAACTTCAGTCCTGGTACGGCTTCACGCAGGAACAAGCTTCCCTGGCGGCAAAGGATGCGCTTTCCAAGTGGGAAGAAACCGGTCTTAAGATGGCAGGGAAACACTTGGAGGAAAGAGCATATTCCAGACTTGACCTGATCGAAGAATTGGAGACCTGTGATGATTTTTCACACGACCAGGCAACATGGGTAGTTGACCACCTTAACGTCAACTGGGCCGGACAGGCATATCGTCAGGCGTGGAAACATCTGGAAGAGAAAACAAGTGTCTATACTCCGAAGAAACTGATCTATGAGTTGACGGAGTATGACAACTATTCACATGATCAGGCTCTCAGCGCGCTTTCCATGATCCGGATCGACTGGACCGATATGGCCCGGAAAAAGGCGCAGGAGTATCTGAGCAAAAAGCAGTATTATCGTCAGCAGCTGATCCTTCAGCTGCGGGAAGACGGATTCACAATGGAGCAGGCAGCCAAGGCCGTGGATTCTCTTATGCGCAGATGATATGCAGGGGAAAATGGTTGGAAAAAACTGTCAGATTATGCTATCATCTACATGAGTAGATCAGCATAGTCATTATCTTGTGTGATGTTTCAAATTAGTTACTAGGTGTACTACCAATATGATACATTATTTTTGGTGTATCATTCAGCCAAAGACCGGGCTCGATCTCAGGATCGAAGATTGATAACTTCCGATCGATCATATGGAGAGTGAGATGAAAAACGTGTTATTTGTTGGTTTTAAAGGTAAGAATAATACGTCAGGAGTGTTGGCGGAGCGGTTATCGCCCCAACACTTGCTCCTTACCAATTCATTTGCCGGACTTCGCAGAGACATTGCTTCCCTCCGAGGTGAATATGACTGCATAGTGATGTTTGGCGTGGATAAAACACTTTCATCTTCCGTGAGGATAGAAAAGATCGCGTCATTAAACGGGACAGAGAGGGCGTCGACTTTAGACCTTCAGAGG
>JAGACB010000151.1 GCA_017614345.1 Lachnospiraceae bacterium | reverse complement strand
TTTTCAGTAATTCTTATGCTCTTTCAACAAGACCGCTTCTGAGTGCTCTTGCAGATACGTGCATGGTCTTTACGGAACCATTCGGCATCTTAACTCTAACCTTACGGATGTTAGCCTTCCACATATGATTGCTTCTGCGATGAGAGTGGCTTACATTGTTACCGAAGTGAGCACCTTTTCCTGTGATTTCACACTTTGCCATTGATAGCACCTCCTTACGATTTGATCGTTTATGGATTGAAATCGAAGTATGCCCGATGAAGAGGCGCACGCAAAGTGCCTTCGATTTTGTTCGCAACATTAGTAAGATAGCATAATTCTTTCTTTTTGGCAAGAGGAAATTTTAAAAAAGGAAAATCTCTTCCAAATGAGCCCCGGATCCGGTCTGTTATGCGTTAAGAAAACGGTAAGATAAAAAATGTAAAAAAGTCATTTTCAAATATCATGTTCTGTTGTATAATACACTGGATTGACTATGAAGATCTGTAGAGGGACGGATCCGAAAGCCGATAAAATGAATGATCTTAAGTAAACGATCGCAAGAGAACGGCATTTTCCTTTGAGCAATAGTGGGGGAGGTTACGGGCTCTTACGATAAGAATCAGGAGGATATCTATGAAAGGCAGAATACAGAATGACTTCGGTGAAATTCTCATTGATGAGGGCGTCATCGCCAATTATGCCGGTTCCAAGGCAGTAGAGTGCTTCGGGATCGTGGGTATGTCCGCTGTCAGCATGAAGGATGGTATTGTAAAACTGCTCAAGAAGGAGAATCTGTCCAGAGGTATTTCCGTCAGCTTCTCTGAAGACGGGATCACGATCAGTTTCCATGTGATCGTTTCTTACGGCGTCAGTATCGCAGCAGTTGCCGATAATCTTACCCAGACGGTCAAGTACCATGTGGAAGAGTTTACCGGCTTGAAGGTAAAAGCGATCAACATCATTGTTGACGGCGTCAGAGTGATTGACTGAGGTTACTAAGGAGGATGTTAGAAGTGTCGTCTAAGAAAACGATCGATGCGGTTTTGCTGAAAAAGATGTTTCTTTCTGCCGCAAAGTCATTGGATTCCAAAAAGGAGTGGATCAATGATCTGAACGTATTCCCCGTTCCCGACGGAGATACCGGTACCAACATGACCATGACCATCATGTCGGCAGTCAGTGAAGTAAACAAAATCGCAGACAGCGATCTGAATATGGAAAGCCTTTGTAAGGCTATTTCCACCGGTTCCTTAAGAGGCGCCAGAGGTAACTCCGGCGTGATCCTTTCCCAGCTTCTCCGCGGATTCACCCGTGTTGTGAAGCATAATGAAGAAATTGATCTTCAGACCCTCGTAAAATCTTTGGAAAGTGCTACAGAGACCGCATACAAGGCGGTTATGAAGCCGAAGGAAGGAACCGTTCTGACGGTTGCAAGAGGGATCTCCGAGAAGGCAGTAGAACTGCAAAGCAGCGGAGTGACGGATATGGGAGTCTTCCTGGAGAAGGTTCTCTCTCACGGTAAAAAAGTTCTTGCACATACTCCCGACCTGCTTCCCGTTCTGAAGGAAGCCGGTGTGGTTGACTCCGGCGGACAGGGTCTGATCGTAGCAATGGAAGGTGCCTTCGACTGCTACCTCGGCAAAGAGATCGACCTTACCTTCGGTGTTGCTTCCGGTGACTTCAAAGAAGGTGCTGCGCCCATGCCCTCCATGGCAGAGATCAGTGCAGTCAATGAATCCCTGAGCCGTAAGAAGGGCAAGGATTCCATCTCTACCGCAGACATCAAGTTCGGTTATTGTACCGAGTTCATTATCCAGTTAAATCACCCCTTCACGGACGAAGAAGAGGACAGCATCAAGGAATACCTTCTTTCCATCGGCGATTCCCTGGTTTGCGTCTCTGACGATGAACTTTGCAAGATCCATGTTCATACCAATCATCCCGGATCTGCCTTTGAAAAGGGCCTGGAGTTCGGTTCTCTGATCCGTATGAAGGTGGACAATATGCGTGAAGAGCACTCCGATGTTGTGGAGCGCGATGAAGCAGCCAGGAACATGACTGCAGAGGACCTTCGCCGTGAAGTAAAGGGCAGTGTTGAGGGGGCTCAGGTGAACCCTCTGACCAAAGAGGTTTCTGCTCCCGGCAAGAAGAAGGATGAACCCCGGAAGCCTTACGGATTCATTTCCGTTGTGGCCGGCTCCGGTCTTGAGAATATCTTCAAGGAACTGGGTGCAGACCGGATCATCTCCGGCGGACAGACCATGAATCCCAGTACCGATGATATGCTTTCCGCAGTGGAGGAGATCAATGCGGATACCATTTTCATTCTTCCGAACAACAAGAACATCATTATGGCTGCCAACCAGGCAAGGGATCTGACCGAGGACAAGAAAGTCATCGTGATCCCCAGCAAGACTGTGCCTCAGGGTATCACCGCCATCATTAATTTCTCTCCGGATGCCTCCGCAGAGGAAAATGAAGCTGCCATGGTAGACTCCATGAAGGGCGTGAAGTCCGGCAGCATCACTTATGCGGTCAGAGACACCAGCATTGACGGTCAGGAGATTCATAAGGACGATATCATGGGCATCGGCGACAAGGGACTTCTTGCAGTAGGTCAGGAGATCTCTCAGACCACTGTTGATACCATCGAATCCCTGATCGATGACTCCTCCGAGCTCATCAGTATCTATTACGGAAACGGTGTTGAGCCGGATGACGCCGGAAAGATCTCTGAGCTTCTCGGAAAGAAATATCCCATGATGGATGTGGTTCTTCAGGAAGGCTCCCAGCCGGTATATTATTATATCGTGTCTGTAGAATAAATCTTTGATCATTGAAGATTTTTAGGAACACGAACATCTGAACAGACTTCAGATGTATCATTCGGTCGAGTAGGAGGGGGAACTTTCCTACTCGATTGTGTTTCGTGCACAATTCGATCTGGAAAGGAGAGCGGCATGAAGAAAAATGAGATCCTGACAATGGATAGTCCCGTAACGGGCATTCACGGAGTCGGCGCCCAGACCGCCGCTCAACTTGAAAATATCGGCGTCTCCACCGTCAAAGACTTGCTCTTTTACCTTCCGAGACGCTACGAACGCTTCGAGATGCCGGAGACAAGCGCGGTCAGCGCTTATCACGCAGCGCTTGGTGTTACTGAGAATATGAACCAAATCGGTGATTCTTCCGGGAAATCATCCGGAGCATCTCCAAGCACGAATAATGATGCTGCGCTTTCATCGGTTTCCGGAAAAGCGTTCCGAGCTTTACCGGGAACTGATGAAAGTCCCTTCGTAGTCTTGAAACTCCGCATTATTTCAAAACCAACCATTTACAGAGCTAAAAAACTTGACATTGTCTCTGCAACGGCGGAAACCCCCGAAAAAGAACGGGTGATGCTCCGCTGGTACCGGATGCCTTACCTGTTGAAGACGCTCTGGGAAGGCAAGGAGATCGTGGTTCGGGGGCATTTGAATGTACAGAAGAACGGCTCGTTTCTGATGGAGCATCCCTCCATGTACGAGGAGCAGGCCTATCGGAAGCTCACCGTGACCCTTCAGCCTGTCTATCCTGCAACAGCGAACATCTCTGCCAAGACCATCCGAAGGATCATTGAAAACGCATTTGAAAAGGATGAGATCCGTGAGAGGATCTGTGAGGAGCGGTCCGAGGAATTCCTGAAGGAACATCATTTTCCTTCTTTGGCGGAGGCTTTGACGGCGATCCACTTTCCCGAGGACGGAAAAATGCTGGAGCGTGCCCATAAGCGGCTGGCCTTTGAAGAGTTTTACACGTTTCTGAAAAACGTCTGGGAGCTGAAGACCAGAAAAGAGCAGAGTAAGAATCTTTATCAGATCCCGTATCCGATCCGCTTAGAGGCGGTGATCGATTCTCTGCCATTTAAGCTGACAGAGGGGCAGTTATCCGCGGTTCGGGAGATCATTGAGGATCTGGGTTCTCCTTATATCATGAGCCGCCTTCTTCAGGGAGATGTAGGCTCCGGTAAGACCATTGTGGCCTTTCTGACCATGGCGGCTGTGACGGGAGAAGGTTATCAGTGTGCGCTGATGGCGCCTACTGAGGTGCTGGCAAGACAGCACTATGAAAAGCTCCTTGCCTTTGATGAAAAGTACCACCTGGACTTAAAGCCGGTGCTTCTGACCGGTTCCATGACGGCTTCCCATAAGAAGCGTGAGATCGAACTCATCGCTGACGGAACCTATCACGTGGTGGTGGGAACCCATGCATTGTTTCAGGAGAAGGTCCGTTTTCATTCCCTTGCCTACTGCATTACGGAT